>DATBEF010000039.1:0-14322 GCA_036269625.1 Bryobacteraceae bacterium
GCGTGTCCCTGAGCCGATCGCCTGGGCTTCACGATCGACCACCCGCACGACTGACCCCACGCTAAGCGGCGAGCGCACGTACAGTGAAAACCAACTCTGCCCTTCCATTGGAAGATAAACAATCGGATCGACGCTCCGGCGCAGATCGTAGTAGTGCGTGTCTGATGCCAGCCCAACGATTAGATGCCGCACGGCAGAATGCTCGCCTGGGCGTCCGAACTCTTTGCCCAAAGGATCTTGTCCGGGGAAGTATTTTCGCGCGAATGCCTCGTTCACAATCGCCGGTATCGGCTCCGTATTGGGACCGTCTCGCAGAGTGAAATCGCGTCCAGCCAACAGCGGCGTCCTCAGCGTCGAGAAGTACCCGGCGGAAACGCGATAGAAAATCTCTTCTCGATCGGATGGCGCCTTCCCCGGGATCATGATTTGCTCGGACCATCCGGCCCCGTCGAAAATAGGCCACATGGCAAGTGCTGCGCCCGTAATTCCCGCTTGACTCGCCACGCGCCGCTGAAGCTGGGACATCAATTCGCGCTGCTCGGGTTCGGGCTTCTTTCCGGCTTCCGTCGTGATGCTCACAAGCGCCACGTTCCGTGGGTCGAATCCTGGATTGACTCGCAGCAGGTTGCCAAGGGTGAAAAGAAACGCCCCGCCCACCAGGATCAGGCAGAACGCACAGGCTACCTGGACGCTCACAAAAGCCTTTCCTAACCGCAGCTTCCCCGCTTGCCCGCTGGAGGCCCGCAGCGAAAACATGGGCTGCGTGGAGGATGCCTGCCATGCCGGAAGCAAACCGAAGAATACAGCCGAGACAGTGGACACCCCAATCGCGAAGAACAGCACTCGGCTATTTAATGGCAGGATGAACTGCACTGGATCGTTCTGTGTCGAGAGCATGTGGACCAGCAGCGGTGCTATCGCGCGCGCGAGCAGCCAGCCCGCGGCACCCGCTAGCAGTGACAGCAGCAGGCTCTCGGTTAATAGCTGGCGGATGAGTCGTGTTCGCGCCGCGCCCAGGGAAACTCGCATTGCCATCTCGCTCGCGCGCGCGGTCGCTCGGGCCAGCAGGAGACTGGCGATATTGGCGCACGCGATGAACAGGATTCCAGCCGCCACGCCGAACACGATCCATAGAGGCCGCGAAAATACTCTTCGAAAATCAGATACTCCCGTCCCAGCCGGACGGACTCGAACGGCCGCTTCGAGAATTTGTTTCCGAATGGCCGGCGGAATCGTCGGATTCCGTTTAACGGATTCCACCTGGAAACGGTGAAAGGATGGCTCGAGCCGAGCCGAAAGTTGCAATGGACTAACTCCCGGAACCAATCGCCCGACAATCCGGAACCAGTGCCAGCCCGCCTCCGTGAATGCTTGTGTTTGGGAATAGGATGTCGCGGGCACCCACACGTCCACGAATTTTCCAGGCTCCACTCCAACGAAGCCTTCGCGCGTTACTCCCGTGATCTCATAATTCTTCCCATCAATCTTCAACACTTGGCCTATAATCGCGGGATCGGTATGGAAGTGTCTTCGCCAAAAATCGTAGCTCAAAACGGCAACGTTGCGGCTCGGCGGAAGGCGATCCTGTTCAGCCGAGAATAGGCGGCCTAGCGCGGGAGTAACACCTAAGATGTCGAAAGCCTCTCCGGAGACAAATTCTCGACCGATCCGCTCAATGGGTGCATCGGCGTTCGGACGCTGTACTTCAACTCGGCTCACCCCGCTGAATATCGCCAGGCGGGCCGTGCCTTTCGAAACGGCTACAAACTCGAGATACACCGGATAGCTGAACGAAACTCGTTCTTCAGCGTCGGGACCTCCTGGGTCCGAGATGCCGGGCCAAGTCAACGTAAACAGTTGGTCTGGCTCATGCACAGGCAGCGGGCGTAAAATGGCCGCGTCGACGATGGAATAGACGGCAGTATTGGCCGCGATTGCCAAGCTTAGCGACAGCACCGCCGTTGCCGTAAACGCCGGTCCTTTGCGCATGCCTCGCCATGCGTAACGAACGTCCTGCAAGGTGCCTTCGAGCGCCGCCCAAAGGCGAATCCCTCGGCTCTGTTCGCGCACCCGCGTCGTATTGCCGAATCGCAAGCGCGCCTGTTGTAGCGCTTCCTCGCCATCAAGGCCCTTTTGGCCCAAAGCATCTGCACGGCGCAGTACGTGATCGGCCATCTCATCGGCCAAGTCGTCATCCAATCGCCGAGGATGCAGCGCATTTCTCAACCGTGAAAACCAGGACATGAGGACCTCCGCTTACGCCAGCTTCAATACCCGCGACACACCCATCGAAAAACTAGCCCAGCGTTCGGATTCAAGCCCCAACTGCTTCTTGCCCGCGCTGGTCAACCGGTAGAATCGCGCCCGGCGCTTGGTCTCGCTCATTTTCCATTCAGCCGTAATCCACCCCAGTTCTTCCATCCGGTGCAACGCGGGATAAAGTGAACCCTCCTCCACCCGCAATGCTTCCTGGGACAACTCCTCAATCGCAGTCGCAATCCCGTAACCGTGCAGGGGAGCGCGCCGATCGAGAACAGTTAACACAAGCAGGTCGAGCGCCGATTGCGCAGAATTAGGTTTGGCCACGTATACTCCGGTCGCTAGGCATAGCAATCGGATTATACACCACGCGCGAGCCCCGAATCTATCGAGCTACAGTTCGTTTGGTAATTTCCCGGTAAACGTCTCTGAAATAAGCGTTGTTCGAGTTTACGAGCTCAACTTCGGCAGCACTTCCGGCCGCGAGGTGAACTGCACGCCATGTATCCCCAGCCGCTCGGCTCCATGGATGTTTTCGATCCGATCGTCCAGGAACAGCGTTCGGTTTCCGGCCGTACCCAGACCGCCCAAACAGTGTTCATAGATCGCCGGCTCAGGCTTCACCGCGTGCACTTCGTATGACAACGTGACGGAATCGAACGGGCGGAAGCGCGAGGTGCGCGATTGCAGCGCTTCACCCAAATCTCTCGGCATGTTCGAGAGGATCGCAAGGCGCTTGCCCGCCGCTTTGAGTTGCTCGACCCAATCGAACATCACCTCATCGAACTGCATCCACGCCACAGTATCGAACTCGGTCAGTTCCTCAATCGTCTGGGCCGTAAATACGGTACCCGCACGCATCGCGAGATGCTGCCAATAAGCGGCCCCGGTTACTCCGCCTCGATCGTACTCATAGCGGTCAGACCAGTAGAGCTCGGTAAATAGCTCCGGCTCGATCCCAGCCAAGCGGGCCATATGAGCTTGATCTTCGGGTGTCTGGTGATGCACCAGCACACCGCCGTAATCGAAGATGATCCCGTCGAACGCGTCAACGAGCGCCATCAGTCACCTGAGGCTCGCGCCGGCAGCGCACCTCCCGAATGGCATAAATACGGCGTCCCTGGCTCTCGAAATAGGTTCGCATCAACACTTCGCCAATCAAACCTACGCTGAAGAGCATCAATCCCGCGAACCACATCATCGCTCCAGCCACCAGTAGCGGGCCGTGTTCCGCAATGATGTCTTTCCCCGTCAATTTCTCCAATAAGACGTACGCGAGGACGATCGTGCCGACTCCGATGCCGCCCAGACCCCATTTCCCGAAGAAATGCATCGGGCGGGTGAGGTACTGCAGCAGGAACTTGATCGTAATCATGTCGAAGAACACGCGAAACGTGCGCCCCAAGCCATAATGCGAAGCCCCATTCGGCCGTTCGATGTTCTTGATTGGCACTTCCGCGATCCGGGCTCCATAGAAGCTTGCCAGCGCTGGGATGAACCGATGCAGCTCCCCATAAAGGTTGACATCCTTTAGAACATCCGCCCGGTACGCCTTGAAAGTTGTTCCGAAATCGTGGAGATCGACGCCCGAAACTTGCTTCATCATCCAATTGGCAATCCGCGACGGTATCTTGCGAGTGACGGCGTTGTCAACCCGATTCTTGCGCCAGCCGCTCGCGATGTCATACCCTTCGTCGATCTTCTCAAGCAGCAGCGGGATGTCGTCCGGGTCGTGCTGCAGATCGCCGTCAAGTGAAATGATCACCTCGCCCTGCGCCTCATCAAACCCTGCGGCAAGCGCCGCCGTCTGGCCGAAATTCCGCCGCAAGCGCAGAACTTTCAAATGATGATCGATTTCCACAAGGTTCGCCAGCAGATCGAAACTCCGGTCCGTCGACGCGTCGTCGACAAACAGAATCTCGTACGGCCGGCGTAAGCGTTCCAGAACGGTGGTTAACCGGTCGTAGAGCGGCAAAATAGCCGGCTCCTCATTGTGTATCGGAATGACGATCGAGAGCATTTACGGGTCCACTTCTAGTGTAAACGCTTATCCCGCTCAAAGGGAGTTAAGGGAGGGGGTTGATAACGCCTCTCCCGCACCATCCAAATGAAATCCGTAGATTGTTTTCGGATCAGTGCAGCGGAGATGACGGCTTTGGCGCGCAGCGCTTGTACTGAATGGAGTCGACGATCTCAATGGCCTCCTGAATGATTTCCCCCGTGTCCCCACGCCTGATCGGCAGACAGCCACGGAATGTCGAACGCCTCAATGAATCGCCCGCCTTTTGCGCCGCTCACGTGCTGCGCTCGGTATGCCAGGGCAAGCGTGTACCCGCCTTTCTGCAGAAGCAGTCGCCCATCTGTTTGCAAAACCGCATTACCCGCCATCACAACTCCGCCGGATCGATAAGGTTCCAAAGACGGGTAATTGCCATTCGCACGGCTCCATCCGGCAGGGATCGTGATCCGAACCTCGTCATCCTCGTACACATTCAAGCCGGCCTGTTTGCTCCCGGTATGCGGGGCCGCTTGAGCGAGCAATCCGGCTGCAAGCACCGCGACGATTACAGGTACGTTCAGTTGCTTACGCCGCGGCATACCTCATTGTGCGCCGTCGGCTTCATCTTGGCGAATTAGCGCTTGCGTTGGCCCTTGACCAGCTTCTTGACCTTGCGCTTATTGCTTCCTCGCGCTTCTCCGGCCGCCCGTTTCGCCTTCGGAGCCGCTTTCTTGCGCGCGGCGCGTTTCAGCTTCTTACGTTCTTCTGTGTCTTCTACGTGCTTAGTATTCATTCTTCGACTTTGATCCCTGCGTACCTTTCGACAATCTTTTTCAACCCATATCCGGGGAAACTAATAGTAAGTTTCGCATCCTCACCATCGCCCTCCCGGCGCAGCACCGTGCCGCGGCCGTATTTCGGATGCCGAATAACACTCCCATTGTGCAAACCGGCCGGTTTTTTGACTGCTCCGGTGGGCCTTGGCGCCGCTTGGGGCCGAGTCACAACCGCAGGTCTCTGGCTCGTCTCAGGCGGGCGTGCCGGTGTTGGCTCTTGCGAACGAAACATTGATTGTTGCGTCGGAGCCGCGGATTGTTGCTTCGGACTCGCGGATTGTTGCTTCGGACTGGCGGCTGCCGGTCTGGCATTCGCAGCAGTATTCGCGGGCGCCGCACTCGCTGCTGGCGGGCGCGGTTGCTGCGCCGGTCGCGTAAACCCGGATGGCGGCGGCATCCCGCGTTCCGCAAAAAACTGCGCAATGTTGTCCACGGAATTGTAAGTCCGTCCCGTGTAAAGGTTCTTCTTAACCGATTCGCGAACCTCATGTTGTTCGCTGAACAGATCGACCTCTTCGGTTTTCATCTCGCGATACGGTGAGAGCTTCTCGCATAGGCTGCCGGGCACCTCGCTCAAAAATCGCGATGGCAAGCTCCGCTCTGGCTGCCCGCCTCCGAAACGTCTCCTGTAGCGCGCCCAAGTGAGATAGAGACGTTTCTCCGCCCGTGTCATACCCACGTAGCAGAGCCGCCGTTCCTCCTCCATCCCCGTTTCGGAAATCAGCGAACGGCTATGCGGAAAAATCCCCTCTTCGAGACCCGCGATAAATACGTTCGGAAATTCAAGACCTTTGGCGTTGTGCATGGTTAACAGCGAGACCGCCGCCTGTTCGTCTAAATCGTCACTATCGGCCACCAGAGCCGCATGATCCAGAAACTCCGCCACGCTCTCGCCACGCTCTGCCGCTTCCGACGCCGCATTCACCAGTTCTTCAATGTTGCCCAGCCGAGACTCCGCTTCAGGAGTCACATCGCTCTTCAACATCGATTCATAGCCTGTCTTTTCAAGAATGATCCGCAGGATCTCGTTCACCGGCCGCGGCCGCCCATCCTGATCGAGCATCTGATCGCGAAGATCGCCAATCAGAGCGATAAACGTCTTGATTGCCGATGCCGCTCGCGCGGGAAACGCGCCCTCCTCAAGCATTCGCGGCATCGCTGCCCACAGGCTGAGCGAATGTTGCGCCGCATATTGCTCCAACTGCTCAATGGTGCCCTTGCCAATGCCCCGTGCCGGCGTATTCACTATACGCAGCAGGCTGATGGAATCTTGCGGGCTCACCAGGCACTTTAAATACGAGAGCAGATCCTTGACCTCGGCGCGTTGGTAGAAACTGAATCCGCCAACCACCAGATACTTGCGCCCATACCGCCGCAGCGCTTCCTCAATCTGTCGCGATTGGAAGTTTGTCCGGTACAGTACCGCCACCCGGCTGGTGGGATCTTTCGAAATGATCTTCTCAATCGTGTCGGCGATGAACAGCGCTTCGTTCTCGCCGTCCGGAGCTTCATAGAGTCCGATCTTCGAGCCCAATCCGGCGTCGGTCCACAGCCATTTGCCTTTGCGCTCCGTGTTGTTCGCCACCACCGCGCTCGCGGCTTCGAGAATGTTCTTCGTCGACCGGTAGTTCTGCTCCAGACGGATCACCGCCGCATCGGGATAATCTCTTTCGAAATCAAGAATATTGCGTATGTCCGCGCCACGCCAGCCGTAAATCGACTGATCCTCATCGCCCACAACGCACACGTTGTGCCGCGCTTCGGTCAGCAATCGCATCAGCTCATATTGGCTGCGATTAGTGTCCTGATATTCATCGATCATGACGAACTCATACCGCCGGTTATAGACCGTGCGCAGCGCATCATCGTGAGCCAGAAGCCGCACCGACTCAAGCAGCAGGTCGTCAAAATCGAGCGCGTTCGCCTGCCGCAGCCGCTCTTCGTAGAGTTCGTATATCTTGGCAAGACGCTCCAGCTTCGGATCCATCGCCGCCTTATGCCAATCCAGCGGCGATTCATGGTGGCTCTTGGCATGGCTGATGCGCGAAAGCGCCGCCCGGTGAGGCATGAATTTCTCATCCAGTCCCAAATGCCGATAAATCGATTTCAGCAGCGAAACCTGATCGTCATCATCGTAGATATTGAACTGTCGTGTGAAGCCGTTGCGAATCTCGGCCAAAGACGATCCGTCCCGCCGTAGAAGCCGCACGCAAAACGAGTGGAATGTTGAGACAAACGGCGCATTATCGCGATTTGACAGAAGACTCTGCACCCGTTCCCGCATCTCGCCCGATGCCTTATTGGTGAAGGTCACGGCAAGTATGCCCGGACCGGGCACCTGATGCGTTTCGATCAGGTGCGCGATGCGATGGGTGATGACGCGCGTCTTGCCGCTGCCGGCGCCGGCCAGAAGTAAAAGCGGGCCTTCGACGTGGGCCACGGCTTCGCGTTGTTGTGGGTTAAGACCTGCCAGAAAATCCATGAAAATCGACCATTTGCAGGCGATAAGGCGCTGCGGAGCGAGCGAAGGGGAGGACTACCTTCAGGATAACATCCAAGTCCATTTATCCTTGTTTAGATGCCCGTCGAGATCACGCTGTATATCGTGAAGAGTTGCCTGATCGTTCTGACGGCTCTGTTCCCCATCGTTAATCCCCTCGGCTCAAGCCCAATTTTTCTGCGTCTAACTCCCGGATACTCGACTGAGGAGCGCAAAATTCTGTCCTGGCGGGTCGCCGTGAACAGCTACGTCCTCCTGCTTGCGTCCATGCTGATCGGCTCGCATATCCTGAGTTTTTTCGGCATCTCACTGCCCGTCGTTCAGGTGGGCGGCGGCTTGATCGTCGTAGCCAACGGCTGGATGCTCCTGCAGCAGCGGGAAGAGCCGGCTCAAGTGCAGTCGAACAAGCGCATCACCTGCGACGACATCTCTGCTAGCGCTTTCTACCCACTCACGCTTCCGCTGACCGTCGGTCCCGGGTCTATTTCCGTGGCCATTACGCTGGGCGCAAACGAAGCGCTGAATCACGGGAGCATCACTCGTCTGCTCGCGGCCATTATCGGCACAGCGCTGGTGGCCATTACCGTCTACCTGAGTTATCGCTTCGCCGAAAACCTAGCCCGGCTTTTGGGTGAGTCAGCGATGAACGTGATCGTGCGCCTGTCGTCGTTTATTTTGGTCTGCATCGGCGTCCAGATTGTGTGGAACGGGGTCAAGGCTTTAGTGGATAGTCTGCATTCGTAAGATGTGCGCAAGCGGGAGCTGACGTGTGGATCGCTTCGCCGAAAACCTAGCCCGGCTTTTGGGCGAGTTGGCGATGAACGTGATCGTCCGCCTCTGGCGGTAAATCGCCGCCGTATCCGCGCTCACAAGACCGCCGTGGCGGCGCAGCAGGATCTGGCGCGGCAAATGCTTGCGGATGACGATCGCGGGTACTGCCCAAGGGAATTTCACCCGACAAGCCGCTCGCGGAGGAACTGCTGCGCTTTGGAGTAAGCGGCGGCGATCCAGAGATCGTGCGCATGGCTTTGGAACGGAGCGACTGGCCGCGAGACGACCCGCGGTGGTTCCGGTGCCTGACGCAGCTCGCGGCAGCCGATGCTTACCTGGTCGAAGGCGAGCCGGAAGATGTTGTTGCGGTCGTCGATTCTTATTCGCGAAGGCTATCAACCTGCCCAATACCAAAACTGTTCATCAATGCCGATCCAGCGGGATTCTTGATTGGAACGCAGCGAGAATTCTGCCGAGCCTGGCGTGGCTGCGCCGGAAACTAGCGGCGCAGCCGCTGAAGAAGCCTGATTCATCGCGGCAGGTGAGCCGCGCGAAACGTGACGGCGGCATCGATATAGTAGTCGCGCTTCTGGGCGTCATTCCACCGTTTCCAATAGTTCAGTCCGTACCGGACCTCGGGATTGGGTCTCATGCGCGCGTTCAACTCATGGAAAAGCGTGACCTTTTCCGCCGTGTTGAGCTTCTTCCCATATCCGTAGCCTACTAGGATGCCGGCGTTGTGAGAATTCGCCAGATCGTTGCCGCGATCGGGAAAGTTGGCGTTGAAAATCGGTCCGTTGCGGGCGAAATTGTATTTCACGTAGGAGGGTTGGGCATCGTTCGCGCCAAGGACAACTCCCTCGGCCAAGCCGGCAAGGAATTCATCTCGCCGCAACGCATTGAACGCGCCCTTGTAGGCGTTCTCCATCGCCATAATTCCCCCTACGAACGCCGCAATGGGTCCGGTCGCCTCGAAAAGGCCCGCTACGGTCCCAAACTCCCAAATTCCGGCAACAGCAACGCCCGTGTGTACGACGTCGTAGACATCCGCAATGTACTCGATGGTTTCCGTGGCTCCATTCTCGAAATCGTCCTCATGATCGTCTAGGATTCTGGCCAGTTGATTTTGGCGGCCGGGCTTGCCGTCGACCACCTGGGAGTCGTAATCGATGGTCTCCGGGTAGAGGTAGATAATCCCTGGCTTGGCCGATTTGCTGAAAGCCCAGTTGGGACCGTGCGGCACCACGCATCCCGTGTTGCGGCGCAGATACCAATTGATTTCCTCGGGAACGAGCGTGTGGAAATTGAATAGATCAGCTTTTTGACGTCCAGGCTATTGAGCGCAGTCACGCTCTCCCATCGGTCGCCATCCAGCACGTGATACGGCGTGCCTCCAGTGGGTTTGAAATTGACCGGAAGAGGGTTGATGGGGGCTTTTTCATTGGGCACCATACATTTCTCCATTCGTGATTTCAGGCTACGGAAAAAATCCGCGCCTACTGGGGGATAGCGGAATCGCGCAAGAAAATGCGCGAAGATTATCGGGCTCGATTGAGAGCGGCCATACGCCGCTGGATGAATTCGTTGTGCGGCAACTTCCGGTCCCTCGTTGGTTTGATGCCGCGATTGGCCGCCTGTACGCTTGCGACGAGAAGGAGTACGAAGGCTAGTCCGGCGTTTGGTCTCGCCAGTATCCGCAGCCCAATCGTCTGCCGGAACTGCACGTCTCGACTCGGTTGAACCTACTGCCGCATCTGATACATCGTTTTCGCAGGGATTTGGATGCGCTGTACAAGTCACGAGGGAGCACGTGTTTTCTAAAGAGAAGGAGGATGAAGCCCTTCGGGTCGATCATGAAATCAAATTCAGTGTTATAGGTGATGCTAACTCCTTCCTGTTCGAGGTAAATGCCTGTACTGACCTGATGCAAAAATTCTTCGGACTTCTTCACGCTCACGTGGGAGATACGATTGTCGACATTTCTCTGGGAAGACCAGAGGCTGTATTCCTGATGGAAAATCTTAAGACCCTTGACGACCCGGGCAAATTCTTTAGCAACCTCAGATCTGCAGGAGATCGCAGACGGTTTCAGCAAGGCGAAGGTTGCTTTACAAGCCCACCCGATAAAGCTGTTTGAACCGGACTAAAGGCCGACGAGGCTAGAAGCTGTCCGCTTCCGCGCAAATGAATTCCGCGAGCGGTCAGGCAGGCTCGTCGGAACTCGTGGCCCGCACGAGGAAGAGAACCCCTCGATCGATGCTGCACGGAGAGAGATCCGGCAAACTTGGCGACCGCCCCCTAAAAACACGGGCCAGCCCAAATCATCGAACATTTCCTTCGAAGCGGACATCGCCTCTGGTTCACCGAACCCTTTCGCGATGCCGATATTCACATCTGTCCGCTCGCGAAGACTACCTACTTCGCCGAGAGACTTCGCCGGAAACGGTGTTTTGGTGTTCAGAACGCCAGCTTGTGACTACCAGTACAAGGCGGCGAGTACTAGAAGGGAACGTCGTCGTCGGTAATCCCTTGGCCGCCGAACGGGTCGTCGTCGGCGCCATGCGAAGGCGCCGATGCAGCTTGCGGGCGCGCACGGGGTGGCGGCGCTCTGCCCGAGGATCGTCCAGCACTGGCCGCACCGGCCTCGAAACCGGCGCTATCTCCGCGACTACCGAGTAGGATCACTTCGTCCGCCACGACATCGGTTGCGTACACCTTCTTGCCATCTTTATCGTCGTAACTGCGCGTCTGCAACCGGCCCTCCACATAAACCTGCGTTCCCTTGGTCAAATAGTTGGCCAGATTCTCCTGACGCCAAACCGTGACGTTTGTCCAGTTGGTCTCTTCCTTCCATTCGTTGGTTTGCTGATCCTTCCACCTGCGAGTAGTTGCTACGGAAAAACGCGTGACGGCAACGCCCGACGCGGTGAACTTTGTCTCCGCATCTTGCCCCAGACGTCCGACGAGGATCACTTTATTGACACTGCGGGAAGCCATAGTCACTCGCACTGTAACACAGCGAGAGATCTGGGCATCGACAGTTTGAAAGATGAAGGTTTAGCGAGGCGGGCGCAGCCTAGCGAATTTCGGTCTGGCTGTTCTATACGTACCGGATTGATCTGACAGTCAAAACGTAATGACTAGGTTGTAAAAGTATTGCGAAGCCGCAGCAGGCGGCCGAGTTTTCGACGATAATAAGGAACTACCGGGGCGGTTCATCCGAACCGTGAACGGGAGCGTTTCTACAAATGACGGGGGAGCATGGCGGTGCGGTTTCATAAATCGCGGTGCCGAGGGGGGAGTTTCCTCCCGCAGCCGAGGGCAGGATTATCTGCTCTAGTTCTGATGCCGGTGATGTGCGTCGTTTTTGCGCGCAGTCTTCCCGGCCAACAGTTGATTCGGCCGCCAGAGCCTGGCGATAGCGTGAACTTGCTGCCCTCCGATCAAGAGACGCTTGAATCGGACGAAGCACGGAAAGACCTGCCTTGTACCGTCACGCCGCGGAAGACGGATCTGGGATTCGACCTTCGGTTCCACGCGGGCTATGACGTCAGCATCCCGCTGCGGGAGTTGGCTGGCGATGGCGGCGATGAAGTGCTCACAATCATCTTCCGCGTTTTTGGCGCGGAAGGTAAGGATCACGCGGCCTACTTCTCCCAGCACATCCACGTACCCGCAATTGAGGACGATGCCCGCGGCGACGCCACGCTTCAAGGCGGAATGGACCTCGGAGAGGGAAAATACCATATCGACTGGCTGATGCGGGACCGCTCGGAGCGGATATGCTCGTCTAGCTGGGATACGGAAGCTGTTGTCCCCCAGAAAGACCGTCCGATGTCGTTGTTCATAAATGCCGGTCAGATTGCTCAGGCCATTTCCGAGCCATTTTCGGATGAGCCGGTCATCCATCGCGAGCGTCCCCAACATGGGGCCAATTTGAATGTAAAGCTTTTGGTTAATTTCGCACCGCAAGCCGCAGATTCCGCGGCATTGCAACGCAGCGATACCGACGCTCTCGTCAGCATCTTGAAAACCATCGAAACCGACCCGAATGTCGCGCGGGTGTCGCTGGTGGCTTTTAACATTCAGGAGCGTCGTATCGTGTACCGGCAGGACGCAGCCCAAACTATTGATTTAGCCTCCCTGGGCAAAGCGCTCCAAACCATGAAATTAGGGACCGTGAACCTGAGCAGTCTGAGCCAGAAACATGGCGAAACCGACTTCTTACAGGATCTGATTGAAAAGGAGGTAGGCAACTCCTCCACCGACGCGGTCATTTTCGCCGGTCCCAAAGCCATGCTGAACGAGGATGTACCCCAAGACGACCTCAAACGCATCGGAGAGGTCGAGTGTCCTGTTTTTTACATGAACTACAATCTGAATCCGCAGGCGGTCCCATGGAAGGACTCGATCAGCCATGCTATTCGGGCTTTCAAAGGCACCGAGTACACGATTTCGCGTCCGAGAGACCTCTGGTTCTCGACGACCGAGATGCTGTCTCGAATTTTGCGCGCCAAGCATTTGCGGGTCGTGTCGGCCGTCACGAACTCAGGTTCTCGATAAACTTTTTGGATTGTGAAGAAAATGTAAATTCGAGGTACACTGAGGACACTTGAGGGTTCTATGCAATTGAGAGGTCTTGGTACCGCGATTCAGTGTTCCTTCGTAGTCCTTGGGCTGTCGGTGGCCGCCTTGGCGCAACAGCCGCGTCTTTCCGATTTCAAGAACGATCTTGCCCCCTATGTCGGGTCTCCGCAGCACGCAGTGGACAAGATGCTGTCCATGGCTAATTTGAAGCCTGGCGAAACTCTTTATGACTTGGGTTGTGGCGATGGGCGCATCTTGATCGCGGCGGCGCAGCGTTACAAGATCAAGGCGGTAGGAGTGGAGATCTCGGAACGCCTGGCCAAGGAAGCGGCAACCAAGGTGAAGAAGAGCGGCCTTCAGAACTCGGTCCGCATTATTCACGGCGACCTGCTGCAAACCGATCTGAGCAAGGCCGACGTTGTGACCCTGTATCTCAACAATTCGGCCAATGAAAGCTTGCGGCCCAACCTGGAGCGCTATCTGCGGCCGAACACACGCGTCGTTTCCTACGATTACCCGATTCCTGGCTGGAAACCGATCGACACGACCGATACGGAAGGCCACAGCGGCGATACTCACACCATTTACCTGTACGAGGTTCCCAATTCCCTTAACAAGAAGTAGGCCCCGTTGACCCCTGAAGTCGACGTGTTGGGCATCGGCTTAAATGCGACCGATACCCTGATCGTGCTCCCCGAATTTCCGCCGTACGCCGGCAAAATCGCCTTCGACCGCGAGTTGCTGAGTCCGGGCGGGCAGGTTGCGACTGCGATCGTGACTTGCGCGAAGCTCGGCTTACGTTCGAAATACATTGGAACGATCGGAGACGACCTGCGCGGGAACGTGCAGCGGGAAAGTTTAGAAGGTACCGGGGTCGATACGTCCGGCATAATCGTTCGAGCCGGTTGTCCGAACCAGACCGCATACATACTGATCGACGAACGCACCGGCGAGCGCACGGTCCTTTGGCGGCGCGAAAACTCCCTCCGTCTATCCGCGTCCGAGATCAATGCGGGCGATATAGCCGGGTGCAGAATGTTGCACATCGATGGTTATGACACCGAAGCGGCAGCATTTGCGGCCTCGCTGGCGCGCGATCATGACATTCCGGTATCGCTGGACGTTGACACGATTTACCCGGATTTCGAGCCGGTTCTGCGGAACGTAGACCACCTGGTTGCCAGCTCCGTTTGGCCGGCGCGATGGACGGGAGAGACCGATCCCTTCACAGCTTTGCATCGGCTCCAGCAGGAATACGGTATGCGCGTTGCGGCGATGACTCTAGGCGAACATGGAGCGCTGGCTCTGATTGACGGCGCCTTCACGTACTCTCCGGCATTCGCCGTGCACACAGTGGACACGACCGGCGC
>DATBEF010000059.1:0-21099 GCA_036269625.1 Bryobacteraceae bacterium
TGTATGCTGGCCTTCGGCATCGGCGCTACCACCGCAATCTTCTCCATCGTAGACGGGGTTCTTCTGCGCCCGCTGCCTTTTCCTAACGCTGACCGCCTCGTCACTCTCGGCGATCAAGTTAGCGGCACCGATTGGGGCAAGCAGGACTCAGGACCTGTCACGGGTCCTGAGGTGGTGATCTACCCACGCGATACTCGTTCCTTTGAGAATCTGGGCGGTTACGTCTTTATGAACTTCGAGCTCTCCGGAACCGGCCGGCCCGAGCAGATCTACGCCTCGCGAATGACGCCGGCCGTTTTCTCCGGTCTAGGCATCGCGCCTCTAATGGGCCGGGTCTTCACCGCTCGCGAAGATCAACAGAAGGAACAGGTCGCAGTCCTGAGTTATGTCACGTGGAAGAGCCGTTTCAACGGCAATCCGCACATCCTTGGCACAAAGATCCTGCTGGATCGCAAGCCTTATGTTGTTATCGGCGTTATGCCGAGGAACTTCGAGTTCCCGCTTAATGCCGGCCGTCTAAACCGTAATGAACTTTGGGTGCCTATGAGCTTCTCGCCGGAGGAGCTTTCCCCTGAAGCTAACGGCAGTTGGTATCTCCAACTCGTCGGACGCCTCAAACCTGGCATCACTCCGGCGCAGGCGCAGGGCGATGCGGAACGGGTTGCACAGCAGATCATGCGCCAATACCCGCCCGATGAAGCCAACTTTCGCATTCATCCGGTGGTCTACCCGTTACAGCAGATCACCGTCCTCCAAGCCCGTCCGCTCCTGCGCGTGCTCTTCCTCGCCGTCACGGTCGTGCTGCTCATCGCCTGCGCCAATCTTGCTGGACTCCTTCTGGTTCGTGCTATTCGCCGTCAACGTGAAACTGCCGTGCGTCTGGCTATCGGCGCGTCGGCGGCCGCGCTGTTGCGCCAAATGATTCTCGAAAGCATGGTTCTTAGCCTGGCTGGCGGTCTCCTGGGCATCGGAGTCGCCGCCCTAGCGCTCGCGATCGGCAAGAATCTCTTGCCGGAAACGTTGCCGCTGATGAACGAGATTTCGCTCAATTGGGACGTTGTCCTGTTCGCGCTTCTGCTCGCACTCCTCACTGGATTCTTCTGTGGATTAGCCCCAGGCTTCGCCGCCCTCCGCACCAACGTGAATGCGTCCATGAAAGAAGGTGGGCGTAGCGGTTCCGGCAGTGCCATCCACGCGCGTCTCCGCTCCACACTAGTTGTGGCGGAAATCGCCATCGCACTCGTTCTGCTTACCGCTTCCGGTTTGCTGCTCCGCAGCTTCAGCAATATGAGCGCCGTCGATCTCGGCTTCCGCCCCGATCACGTCATCACAGCCGCGTACGCGCTGCCGAAGAAGCAATACGCGACGCAGGCGCAGATTGACGCCTTCAACAGAAATCTGCTCCAACAGCTTCGCCAGCTGCCCGGCATCGAAGCGGCCGGCCTAACCAGCACCCTTCCGACAACAGGGGACGGAATTGAGTCTTTTGTCATCGATGGGTATATCGACCTCCGCGGACCGGACCAGACTGCCGCTTCGCCTTCTCAGGTCATCGGCGACTACTTCGAGGCCATCGGAACCCCGCTCATTCGCGGCCGATATTTCACCGAGTCCGATAATGCTAACAGCCAACTGGTCGTTATTGTCAACCACGAATTCGCCGAGCACTTCTGGCCGCATAACGATCCCATCGGCAAACGCATGCGCGTTAGTACCCAAAAGTCGGGAACACCATGGATGACGGTGGTTGGAGAAGTGGTCGACGCGAAACTCAACTCGCCCGATGCTGATGCAAGGGAACAGTTCTACCAGCCGGTCGCGCAGCTTGAAAAGGATGTGGGCCCAGCAGCTTTGCCGACTGATTTGAACGGAAACGGTGGCTACATCGTTATACGTTCTGTGTTACCGCCCGAGCAGATGGAGAACACTCTTCGCGCAAGCGTCCGTTCTATCGATTCGCAACTGCCGCTCGCCGAGTTGCAAACCATGGAGAAAGTTGTCTCTCAGAGTGAGGCTCCGCGGCGATTCAATACGATCCTCGTCTCAAGCTTCGCTCTCGCGGCAGTCCTTCTGGCCGTGCTCGGCGTCTATAGTGTCATTGCCTTCTCCGTTGCTTCACGCGTGCAAGAGATGGCCATCCGCATGGCACTGGGCTCACCCCGCTCGCGCGTTATACGCCTCATTCTGATCTCCGGCCTCAAGCTCGCCGCCATCGGCTGCGTTCTCGGGTTGGCTTCGGCCGCGGCTGCATCGAGCGTTCTTCGATCCCTCCTCTTTCATGTGAGCCCGTTTGATCCGGTGGTGATGATTTTGACGGTCTTTGTCGCGTTCTCGCTGGCTCTGGCGGCGTCGATATTCCCTGCCTTCCGCGCGGCCGGTGTCGATCCGGCGGAAGCTTTGCGGGGAGAATAGCTTGGCGGCGCGCGATCGCGAAGAAAACAGGAGACAGGCTTCATTTGCCGAATCGGCTAGTCTGGACTAAGATGCATGCGCCGTTCGAGCGCCCATCGCTTCAGGCCCCATTGATGTATCGTCGAGCACTCGCCATCATCTGTTTCGCCGCGATCCTGACGGGAATCGCCGCCGCTTCTCGCAAGCAAGCGGACGATCCCGTGTTCAGCCAGATCGATTCCATCGTTAAGACACTCTCCGGCATCACAGGCCTCCCCGAGAAGCATCCGGTCCCCTACGCCCGGATCTCGAAAAGGCAGTTGCGCCAATTCCTGGCCAAGCGAATCAAGAAGACTTTGAAACCGGCCGAATTGCATGCTGACGAGCTATCTTTGAAGTTATTCGGCCTGGTTCCGAAGGATTTCGATCTTAAGCAATCGACCATTGATCTGCTCACCGAACAAGCGGCAGCGTTCTACGATTACCAGGAGCGGAAGCTCTTCCTCCTCGAGGGCAGTTCGCTCAACGCGGAAGAGACAACCGTCGCCCACGAGCTCTCTCATGCTCTTGCCGACCAGAATTTCGATCTCGGCAAGTATATGGACACCTCGCCTGGCAGTGATGACGAAAACCTTGCTCACACGGCTGTTGTGGAAGGCGAAGCGTCCTGGCTAATGGTCGCCTACGATTTGAACAAGAGCGGCCGCGTCCCAGTGCCGACCCGCGAAATGTTGGACGCGGTTGCTGATTCAGGCGATTCTTCCATGACCGAATATCCGGTCCTCAAGTCGTCCCCTCTCTACATCCAGCAGTCGTTGCTGTTCCCCTACACGGAAGGGACGCTTTTCTTTGACGCCGTTTATCACAAACTCGGGAAAGCTTCGTTTGCCGCCGTCTTCACCGACGCGCCCACGGATTCAGCGCAGATTATTCATCCTGATCGCTACTTCGCGCACCAGAAAGAGACGAAGCCGGAACTGGTCAAGCTAAGACTGAAGGATGCCAAGGAACTGACCGAGGGTTCGATGGGTGAGTTCGACCAGGAGATGCTCCTTGAACAGTTCCTAAACAAGGACGCGGCGAACCGGCTCGCTCCGCACTTGCGTGGCGGCTTCTACAAGATTTACGAATTAGGCAAGGAGAAGAAACCGCTGCTCGATTACGCATCCCAATGGGATTCGGAGGAAGAAGCAGCCGCTTACTTCGCCGCTTACCAGCAGGTTCTGCGGAAGAAGTGGAAGACATGTGATGTTGCCCAATCCGGCAGCAATGTTTTGGCTGGTACGGGCGATAACGGCTACTTTGTCACTATCCTGTCGGGCGATATGGTCTCAAGCGTCGAAGGCCTCAATGATATCGGGGAGTGGAATCGCCTTAAGTTCGTCCCCAGGACAGGCTCGGCTGCCGCCCGCGTGGAGTTCTGATAATCGCGCGAGCGCTGCCACTAAGTCTTTGCCGTGTAAAGAACCTTGCACGCCTGAATCCGCGTGCCGTACACTATAGGACATATGGCGTTTGCTCAAGGCGCGCGGCTTATTCGCGATCCGATCCCAATCGATCGACGCGCCGCCGACAATCTGCGGTTTATCCGCGATACGATGGAGCGCGCCGGTTCTTTCACCGCCGTGCCTGGCTGGGGCGGCATCTACATAGGCTTAACGGCCGTAGCTGCCGGAGTACTGGCGTTCAACCGCCCATTGACCGAGCAATTCTCAGTCTGGCTGGCTGAGGCTGCAATCGCGTTGGCAATCGCGATCGCAACGGTGAAAGCAAAATCCAAACGCCTCGCGCTGCCCTTAGGCTCACGGCCGGCCCGGCGCGCTCTGCTCAGCTTCGTTCCACCGTTATTGGCCGGCGCGATGCTCAGCGTTATCCTTTACCGATTTGACATGCTCGGCATTATGCCCGGTCTGTGGCTGCTGCTTTATGGAACGGCCGTTGTAACCGGCGGTGCTTTCTCGGTCCGCATCGTGCCCGTTATGGGGCTGTGTTTCATGTCACTCGGAGCGGTCTCATTCCTCGTTCCCGCAACGTGGGGCAACGGACTGCTTGTGCTGGGTTTCGGCGTCTTGCACATTGTCTTTGGGGCCGTTATCGCAAGGAGGTACGGTGGCTAAATCATCCGCAGCTCGCGCAACGCATGTTCAACCTGCTTCGGACAACACCGCCAAGTCTCCGCAGCGTCCACAAAACGCGCTCGGTACGACGGTGCCCGATCTCGACCGCGTCATTCACGAACGCATGCGGCTTGGTATTGTCAGTGCTCTCGCCGTCAATGATTCGCTCACATTCAATGAGCTAAAAAAGCTGCTGCAAACCACTGACGGCAATTTGAGCGTGCACGCGCGCCGCCTGGAAGAGGCCGCGTACGTCGAATGCACCAAGAGCTTTGAAGGGCGCATGCCGCGCACCGAGTACCGCCTCACGGCCCTGGGGCACAAAGCTTTCGAGCGCTATCTGAATCACATGGAAGCGCTCATTCACGCAATGCGCGACCGCTAGGAAGTCACTCGGCTCCTCCGACGCCCACGGCTGTTTCCTGCGGCTGGTCAACTCGATCGTTTAACTCTTTTCCAGCCTTAAAGGCAGCTTCACGTTTTGCGGCGATCTGAATGGCTTCGCCGGTTCGCGGGTTCCGGCCCATACGCGCTTTCCTCTCTCTTAGCGTGAAAGTCCCAAAACCTCGCAGTTCCACTTTCTGTCCGGACGCTAAGGCATCTCCAATTTTTTTCGTGAGCACCTCAAGCGTGTTCTCAATCTCGGCCTTGGACTTGCTGGTTTCCTCGGCAATTGCGTCAATTAATTGCTGTTTCGTCATGCGCCTCCAGGATAACTGAGCCTTGGTGTGTCCGGCGGTACCCCATCTCAAGCAAGGAGAAAGAAAAGCGAACAGCTTAGCGCTAATCTTCAGAAATGAATTTTGAGACTAAGCTGCGAGATCCGAGCGGCCGTTGCCGTCGTGGTGATTTTCCCGAAGGTCGAGCTACCTCAGCCGGATGTTTACCGGGTCCCCATCTTTGTAAGTCCCCGGTTCTCCTTCACGGCTGGCATTGGTACGCTGCCACCCGGGGCAACTCAGTATCTTTTGCGCGCCCATGATCGCGACGTCGTCATCCATATTCCGGGTGTTGGTCATAACGCGGATTACTTCCTCGCCTATCAACTTTCCTTCGCTTTCGATCCAGGGCTCGAAGCGGTCGGCAACCTTTGGATCGAGTTTGCCGCGGGGAACCTTTCCCTCGCGGAGGGGCGCCTCCACGGGTTCGCGGACCAGTTCATAACCGGTGATCTTGACGCCGCCTTCCGAAGCCAGCGCGTTAGTGGAGGGTCGCATGATCAGCGGGTTCTGATCGCCTGAATCGCCTTGGGTAAAGATCATCACCATCTTGTCGTCGAATGCCTCCTCGACGTAGCGGCAAGCGGCTCCGGAGAAATCCGCCAATGTAGACTATATACAGTCGAATGGCCGAACCGAGCGTAATTGCGGAACTTCCCTCAACGACCCTCAAAGCGCATCTGCTGGCCCGATTGCGGGACGGGATTGCCGGTGGAAAATACCGGCCCGGGGAACGCCTAAACGAGAGTAAAATCGCCAGGCAGTATGGGGTCAGCCGGATTCCGGTTCGCGAAGCTCTCATCCAGCTGCACGAGCAAGGTCTGGTGATGAATCACCCTCGCCGGGGAATGTTCGTCAACTCCACAAGCGAGGAAGATACCCAAAAGATCAATAGCATCCGGATCATTCTGGAAGCCGAGGCGATGAAGCTATGCCGCGCACGTTTCTCTCCTGAGATGGATGCCAACCTGAATCGAATCGTCAAGGCAATGGAGGGCTGGGAGCGTGGTTCGGAACTTGACGCGGCGGCTCTGGATCTTGAGTTTCACCGGGCAATCTGGAATTACAGCGGAAATCCGTACCTGGTCAGGAGCCTTGACTCGCTTGCTCCCTTAGTGTTGGGTCGTCATGCTTTGGACAGCATTGCAAATGATATGGTCCGCTGGTCGCTTAACCATCATCGGGTTCTCCTGGAAGTAGTTCAGGGAGTGTCTAAGTTAACTCCTGAAGAGGCGATTGTGACGCATCTTAGGATGTGCTATTCGAATCCGGAGCGCTTTTCGAGTTTCGGACTGCCCAGTTGCGGCCGTTAGCCAGCGGGCTATAAGACGGGGCTTGAAAATTGGTCCCCCGCGCAACGCGGGATAGACCACGTTACCTGCGGCGCTCGCGCCTGCATTAGAAGCGAGAATCGACCGCCCGTCTTCATCCCAATTGCGCACCCAGGTAGCTCGTTCAAAGGGCGTGGCGCTGAGTAACTTTGCCGCTGGTCCGGTCGAGAACACAAAACACTCCATTGCGATCTGCATGCAGAAGGAGTTTCCGAGGCTGGCCGCGCCACATGCGGTCCACCAGCACCATGTCCTCCGTCGAATCCCAGTCGTGTGAGTCGTTGGGCGTGAACTGGTAATGCCTGCAAACGGATTACGCCGAGCCTCCGGTGTATCTCTTTTGCTCATCCTCAAGTGCTTCAATTTGAGCAAGGATAGCATGCCAGGACGGGCAGATCGTATACAGTATGCAGTTCCGAATTGTTCGGTGATATAGTGACTTCACCAATCCCGATGGCTTTATGATCAGCCTACGAACCACCCGTCTCCCCATCCAAGTTGGATTTCTGCTGGCACTCTTTGGAACAGTGCCGGTTTTTGTCCGGGCCCAGGCCGGCAGCGAACCGGGCGGAGCTCCGTCGCCGCAGGGCCAAAACCCCAGGGGCATGCACGTCTATATATGGGCAGGACTGAAATCCCATCGCGAGGGACAGCATGATTATCCGCAATTTCTTGCCGACTGGAGCAAGGTCCTGACCCAACACGGCGCGGTAGTCGACGGCGCGCTGCATGGGCCTCCGAGCTCCGACCTCGAGCGCACCGATGTGGTGGTCATTTATAAGGGCGACGCGGGATATCTGACGGATTCCGAAAAGGCAGCGCTGGATGAGTATGTCAAGAGAGGTGGCGGACTGGTCAGCATTCATGATTCCCTATGCGGTCCGGACCCGGCCTATTTCGCCAGCTTAGTGGGTGGCGCCAAAAAACATGGTGAGGTGAACTATACTCTCGACGCGCCGATCCATTACACGGTGGTTGATAAAGAGAATCCCATCATGAAGGACATGTCGGATATCACGATTTCGGACGAAGCGTTCTTCACGATGACCTGGGCCAAGACCGGCACCGTTCACACATTGGCGACCGCTGTAATCCCGCCGACGCCCAGTGCTGGCGACCATAAGGGCGAAGTTGTCCCGCAAATATGGACCTACGAGCACACCGTGCCCGGCGGTCAACCGGCTCGTGCGTTTGTTTGGATGCAGGGACACATCTATGCCAATTTCGCGAACGATCAGATCAGAACGATGCTGCTGCGCGGGATCGCATGGGCTGGCAAGCGGCCAGTTGATGAACTCGTGAACTATGTACCACCACCACCCCGGCCGCGGCGGGGTGGAACCCCTCAACCTTATCAGCCCTAACCACGTATGCAAAGGAGAAGGCATGTCGGTTTCAGGGCCGTGGGCGCGACAGCCGGGCGTGTTCTCGTCCTTGTCTCATTGGCCTCGGCCGCGTCAGCGCAGTATTCGGCGCGACAAGAAGGCGAGGTGGTACGCCTTGAGGATTCGGCTCACCAAATCCGCGTATCAATCGTTCCCAGCGTAGGCAATGTTGCGTTCGAAATGAGCGTGAAGGGTCAGAATGTACTCCGCTTCCCCTACGCGGACATCGCACAATTTCGCAGCCGTCCCAGTCTCAATGGCATTCCGTTTCTTGCGCCGTGGGCCAATCGCCTGGATGAACAGGCGTTCTACGCAAATGGCAAAAAATACATCTTCAACATGGATTTAGGGAATGTCCACGGCGCCCATCCTATCCATGGCTTCCTGTCTTCTACGGACAAGTGGAAGGTGACAGAGGTCAAGGCCGATAACAAAGCCGCGTGGGTCACGAGCCGCCTTGAGTTCTACCGCGAGCCGTCCTGGATGGCCCAATTTCCTTTCGCTCACACCATTGAGATGACGTACCGCCTCGCAGGGGGCGTTCTGGAAGTGAGTCTCCAACTGCACAATCTCAGCTCCGAGCCCATGCCCATCTCAATCGGCTTCCATCCCTATTACCAGTTGACCGATTCGCCGCGCGATCAATGGACCATCAGCATTGGAGCGCGGAAGCAGTGGCTCCTGAACAACGACAAGATTCCCACCGGAGAAACTGTTCCCATTGAACAGATGTTTCCCGACCCGAATCGAATTGCGCTCAAAGATTACAACCTCGACCACGTGTTTGGCGGTCTCGTGCGCGATGGGGATGGCCGAGCCACGATGAGGGTCAAAGGAAAATCGCAGCAGCTCGAAATCTTGTTCGGACCCAAATACAATACGGCCGTGGTGTATTCTCCGCAACCCGGGGCTGGGGCGCCAAGTGGGGGTGGACCGGCAAGGCCACCTCAAGACCCAAACTTTGTTTGCTTTGAGCCAATGGCCGGCATCACCGATGCGATGAACTTGGCCTATCGCGGGCTGTACCACGATTTGCAGATGCTGCCGCCAGGGCAAGTCTGGCAGGAGAGCTTCTGGATTCGCCCAAGCGGGTTCTAAGCACCCGCATTCAGTCCGCTATTTCTTGCCAGCGAGGCTTAAGGCGTAAAGACTGTCGCCCGCGCCCACGATGATGTACTGCTTCCCGTCGAGCATCCAGGTTGATGGCCCATTGCTAACGCCGCTGACCAGTTGCTGGTGCCAAATGATCCGCCCCGTTTCGGGATCGAAGGCGACCAGATTTCCGGAATCTCCAGTAAACAGAAGGTGTCCGGCGGTGGTCAGTATCCCTCCAGACATCCCAGTGCCCCCCCTGCCGTTGTGTTCATGTTTCCAACGGACGTTCCCGGTACGAATATCAAGCGCGAAAAGCGCTGAGCGATTGTCGAACGCTCCTCCGCCGCCACCGCCGTAGCCTTCCGGCTGATCGGAAGTGTCGTACAGGTACGCCATACCATAGCCTTCGGTTCCGTTCAGATAGAAGAGTTCCGTCTGAGGATCGTAGCTGGGAGGAGGCCAATTCGTTGCGCCAAACGCCGGCATGTCGATCATCGATCCATCGACTTTGGGTTCCTTATCGGGATCTGGAATCGGCGAGCCAGTCTTTGGATCGACGCCTTTCGCCCAGTTCCCGGTACCCGAAAATGGCTTTGAAACGAGATTCTTTCCGTTCGTGCGATCAAGTACAAAAAACCAGCCTGCGCGCGCTCCTTGTGCCAGCAACTTACGCGGGGTTCCATTGATGACGGCGTCAATCAGGACGGGGGTTTCGACATTGTCCCAGTCGTGTGTGTCATGGGGAGAGGCTTGGAAATACCAGGCTAGCTTCCCGGTATCGGGATTCAGGGCAACAATCGAAGCAGTATATAAGTTCGCGCCTTTCCGGCTCTGGCCGGCGAACACCGGATTGGCATTGCCCGTGCCCCAATAGAGCAGATTGAGTTCCGGGTCGTATGTGCCGGGCAGCCATGTCATGCCGCCGCCATGGTCCATTGCCGCCTGGTTCGGCCATGTCTCAGAACCCGGATCACCGGGCTTCTGTGGTTCGCTCCACCAACGCCATTGCAGGTCGCCAGTCTCCGGGTCGCGCGCTTCCAGATATCCGCGCACGTCCATTGCATCGCCGCTTACTCCCACCATTACGTGATTTTTTACGATCATCGGAGCCATGGTGGTGAAGTATTGCAGCTTCTCATCAGCGACTTTCTTCCTCCATCGCTCCTTGCCGTCCCTCGCGTTCAATGAGATGAACCAGCCATCCGGAGTCAAAAAATAGAGCCAGTCTCTGTACATTCCGACGCCACGCTGGCCGACCAGATGGCCGCCATGATCCTCGAAATTGTATTGCCATAACTGCTCGCCGGTCCGCGCACTCACAGCAAAAACGTGATCGGGAATAGTGAAGTAGAGGACGCCGTCTACCATCAGCGGCGTGGATTTAATCGTAGGATTTCCAACGCCTCGCTGCGGGCCGATGCCGGTAATACGGTAGATCCACTCAATCTTGAGAAGGTCGGTGTTGGATTGATTGATCTGGTCCAGTTCGCTGAAGCGCCGGCCCGAGTAATCGCCGTTGTAAGTGGGCCACATATCCGCAGGCTTTTTGAACAGGCCTATGGTCACGGGGTTGACGCCCTGTGCTCCGAGAAAGTACGGAAACAGTCCAGCCAGAACCAGGCCAAGAAGCACGCGTTCAATTCTCATTTGAGTGTTGCCAGATAAGCAGTCATATTGTGGATGTCGGCATTCGAATAGTGAGCGAGCAATGCCCGATGGCCCTCCAATTTGTCCTCTGCCTCCACTTTCACGGAATCTTTTGCCCACACGTGGGTTTGACCCGACGAGTCGAGCAGCGAGATATGAAAATCGTCTTCCCGGCTGATCGTACCTGAGACTTTTTCGCCGGACGCCGTAATCACGGTTGCCTTCACCGGCCCCGGCTCTGTTGGCCACAGGAACCGCTGCTGTAGCTGAGAAGCCTGCTCAAACTTAGAACCGATCTTCGCAAGGTCGCCGGTTGCAGAGTGGCAGCCGGTGCAATTTGTATTGAAGAATGCTTCGCCTTGCCGCGGATCGCCCGTTACCTTGTTCCGCAGATCTCCGTAACTCTTGCTGTAGGTGCCGCGGTTTGCCGCCAATTCCACCTGCATTTTGAGGAATTGAGAAATGCTGTGGATTTCAGCATCGGAGAGTTGCGGAAAACTTGGCATTCCCGCCTGCGGGCGCCCTGATTTGATCACACCACCAATTTGTTCGTCCTTTTCATCGTGGAGGACCACCACGGATCGAATCAAATTCGGGCCTTGAGCTCCGCGGGCGCTTTCGCCGTGGCATCCGGCGCAATTCTGCTTATAGAGCGGTGCTCCTATCGCGGCTTGAGCCGGATCGGGTGCTGGACCCAAGCCGAGAAATTCGCGGGTATTGCCGGGTCCACGCCGGCCTCCACGCTGCGGTCCAGCCGCGCCGCCACCCTCGGGCTCCTGGCCAAGGGCGTGATGCAACAGTAACGGAGTGTTGAGCAGGATCACCAGCCCAATGAACGATACTCTTACTAAGCGGGTCATAATGTAACGGTCTCGCTCTCCAGGCTCTTTTCAAGGTGGACGGGTGTGCTGACCGTTCTTCCAGTTGGCGCTGGCACCTTGGGGCAGACAGGTCCGTAGTACATCAAATTTCGCATGTCCGCGCAAGGCGCCGTTTTGCAGGAGGCATGCCCTTGAACAGGCAGAAGCCGGTGAGTAACCGGAATCAGGCGTAGAACCAGCTGTTCGGGAAAACTTTTTCCGAATTTCAGACGACCTTAAGGAAACAGACGCAAGCTTGTAGAAGCGCGCTTGTTCTACAACCGGTCCTGAATCTGGATAGATTCGCAATGGCTCGTTTCTAGGTTTGATTAGGAACATTAACACTGACAAGACCACGATCTCCGAAGCTTCGGAACTGACTTCATCCTGGCCCGCCGCATTCGATTGGGGCCTTCTCTGTTTGCGCGTTTGGTTCGGCTTGAGCCTCTTCCTAAAGCACGGATGGGAGAAACCTACCAACTTTGCCCAGATGGCAGCCCACTTCCCCAACCCCCTGCATCTGGGACCGGCACCCAGCTTGGTCATCGCGCTCATCTCCGACGCCATCTGTTCCATTCTGGTTCTCTTGGGTCTAGGGACGCGTTGGGCAGCTCTCTACATAATTTGTAATGTTTTTGTAGCATGGGGCTTCGTCCATCATTTTCAATTTTTCGTGCGAGGAGCGCCTGGAGAAGTAATTGGACTCTATATTGCCGGCTTTCTAGCGATAGCCATTATGGGTCCTGGGCGTTTCAGTCTTGATTACAAGTTGGGCATTGGTAAGTTCAGGTGAACGGCAAAACTGCCGCCATCGAGGCTTGAGAAATGCGTCGCGACCTCACCGCTAGCGTAGCCAGAGGCGTACTCTTGGACGTATGTGGCTCGTTGAGAAAATCGAAATTAGCGGCGGATTTCTACCTGGGTTGAGCGTCAACATTCCCAGAGGTCTAACTTGCATCATCGGGGCGCGAGGCAGCGGCAAATCAACGCTCGCCGAAGCAATACGGTTTGCGGTCTGCGGCGCTTCCGCTGCGCCGAAGCATTGCATCGACCTCATACAGGCGAACCTTGCAGGCGGCGCGCTGGTCACGATAACGGCCCTGGCGGAAGGCTCAAATCGCTACACAATCAAAAGGGGGCTCAAACAACAGCCCGTTCTACTGACCTCCGACGGAAGGGCAATTGACGCCGTTGATCTTGATCGAGGTACCTTTCTGCCGCTGGACGCCTATAGTAGCCCTGAAATTGAGGCGATAGCGGACGAAGTCCTTGGGCAGACACGCCGGAATCTATTGGACGCACTCCGCAGCGAGCAGATGCGCGCCATCCACCTGTCATTGGCTGAGAGCGCGCGTGCGCTGGATGCAAATGCGGATCGCGTTAGAACCGCACAACGAACGATCCAAGACCTGACCGAGCAAATTGAAGAACTTGGTGATGTCCGAGCCCGCTTAAGCGCGCTTGCCCCGTCCGATCGTGAGCCGACAGCAGACTTTGTTCGGCTTTCGCGGCAGCAGCAGCTCAATCAGCGCGAAAACGCGAAATTGGATGCCGTTGATCGAGATCTTAAAACGCTAAGCCAAACGCTGGACCAACTACGAAAAGAAGCACAGCTTGTGTTCAAGGCGCGCCTTGGGGAGGAGCGGTCCGACAATGCGGACATGCTTCGCCAATATGATGATCTACTTGCGGCGTCTTTACAGCCCGTTGAAAAGCATCTATCGGCGATCGGTGATCAGATTCGCAAAGCTCAAGGCGCCGTAGCGCAGGCGCGCCAAGGCGTCGGCCAAGCCCACACCAGCCACGCCAGCGAATTGGCTAGATTGACAGCCGTCAATGAAGCGGCAAGCGAGCAAGCTCGAGTACGCGCATCGCTTGAGCAGCAAGTTGCGAAACTTCAAGGCTTGGAGGAGCAACGGTTAGAACTGAATGCTGAGTTGCAGACACTGCTTGACCGCCGGAAATCTCTCAAGGCTACTCACATCCTCATGCGGGATCAAATTTCAACCCTGCGCGAGGAGGTCGCCTCTGAACTGCAGCGCGAAGCCGGCGAGCGGGTACGCATCCGCATCATGCGCAACGCCGACCATCTGGCATACCAGCAGATGCTTGTGGATGCCCTGCGTGGTGCGAGGGTTCGAAATCACGACGAGATCATCACGGCGCTCATGCAACTTAGACCGGAGCACCTCGCCCAGCTCATTCAGGTCAACGACTGCGCTTCCTTTGAAGAGTTAACGTCGTTCGGAAAGGAGCGCTCGCGCAGGATACTGGACGCATTCCGCGAGAGCATCGATCCGCTCACGCTTGAGGTAATTGCAATTGAAGATAGAATTGCCATCGAACTAAATGTCTCATCTGGGGGACAGCCTAATTTTAAGGACGCAGCCGATCTTTCCCGTGGCCAGAAGTGCACCGCGCTCTTACCAATTCTTTTGGCGCGAAGGGATAGCCCTCTGATAATCGACCAGCCAGAGGACAATCTGGACAACCACTTTATTTTTGAGACGGTGGTGAACGCGGTGCAGCGACTGAAAAGACGTCGACAGATGATCTTCATTACTCACAATGCGAACATTCCGGTGTTGGCCGAGGCGGACCTTGTACTCGTGATGAACTCGGATGGCCGGGTAGGCGTGGTTGAGAAGTCCGGAACAGTCGATGAGTGCCGCGAACAGATCATCGATCTGCTCGAAGGTGGAAGAGAGGCGTTCCACTTACGGTCGAAGCGCTATGCAACCGCAACCGCCTGAGATTCTCTACGAGGGGCTCCGGCAACTCGCGGTGGAGGACCCGCGTGAGGCCCGCCGTGTTTTTCTGCAGCTTCTCGATTCTGGCGGTCCGGCGCTCGACCAGTTTCTCGGCAGCATTTCTTCTCCGGCAGATGGCCGGCTGCGGCAACTTGTCGCGAACGCGCTGAGGAACCATCGAGACAAGGAGCGTCTCGCCGCGCACCTTATTGCATGGCAGGAAATTGAAACGGACGAGTTCACATGCCGCGCGATCGCGGGCGCTCTACAGGGTCTTGACGCGAGGTCAGCAGCGCAGACCACTTTGGCGCTGGAGGTTGCCCGGCTGACGACTGCCATCGGACGGGAGATGGCGCAGCGTGAGCGGTTGAATCGTGAGTTGGAAATTGCTCGCGAAGTGCAGGAGCATCTCTTTCCTCAGCGCCTTCCCTCACTGCCGGACCTGGACTACTGCGGACGCTGCCGGCCGGCGCGAGAGGTGGGCGGCGACTATTATGACTTTCTCGAGCTGCCCGAGGGCAGGCTCGGAATCGCTATTGGAGACGTTTCCGGCAAAGGTATTGGCGCGGCGTTGATGATGGCAAGCCTCGAAGCGTCGCTGCGCGCGCTGGCTTCGGTGGGCGATGACTTGGCGGAACTGATGCAGCAAATCAACAGCCTGGTGTACGAGGCGTCCTCCGCGAACCGCTACGCAACTCTCTTCTATGCCGAGTACGATGCTCGAAACCGCCGGCTTTCCTACGTCAACGCTGGTCACAACCCACCTGTGATCCTGCGCAAATCTGCTGACGGATGCCAAATCTTTCGTTTGGAGACGGGCGGTCCGGTAGTCGGGCTTTTACGAGAGTGTTATCAGCAAGGATCCTTTCCTCTTGAATCTGGAGATCTGGTCGTGCTCTTCACCGACGGGATCTCTGAATCCATGAACGATACCAACGAAGAGTGGGGCGAAGATAGATTGATCGAGTTCGCCAAAACCTGCCACGGACTGCCTGCCTTTGAAGTGATGACCCGAACCTTGGCCGCAGCGGAGGGATTCGCAGCCGGCGCTCCCCAGCATGACGATATGACACTGGTGGTGCTCCGTGTTCTTCCCTGAGATGCCCATTTATCCCTTCCCGATCCAGGTATTGATCCGATTTCGCGATGAGGCCATGCCGGCTTTCTTGGGGAACTGCCGGTTGTACACTTCACATTGCAGTATTACCTCCACGGCCCGACTGATCTAGTGGTGGATCGCTGCTGCTGGTGTAAACTTCACGAGTGATGCGACTTTTCATCCGGGCTCTTCGGCGCGGCGGAGGCGATGCGATTTGTGGCTATCGTAGGCACACCCGTGCAAAGCAGTGAACAACGCCGCCTCAAATTGGCTGCCGTAACCACTGTTTACCGCAAGTATTCTCATGCCCAGCATATAGTCGATCGTTTGCTCGATGGCTATGGCTGGCGTGGAACGTATCATCACCCTTCGATGGACCTAGTATCTCTGTATGTGGATCAGGTCGGTCCCGACGATCTAAGCCGCGAGCGCGCAGCCCGTCATCCGGAAATGAAAATCTACCCGACCATTGCCGAGACGCTGACGTGCGGGGGTAGCAAACTGGCCGTTGATGGCGTCGTACTCGTCGGCGAGCACGGTAACTACCCGCGTAACGAGAAAGGCCAGACGGAATATCCGCGCTACCCATTTTTCGAGCAGATTGTAGAAGTTTTTCGATCCAGCAATCGAACGGTTCCGCTCTTCAGCGACAAGCATCTGTCTTGGCGTTGGGATTGGGCCAAGCATATGTACGACACATCGCGCTCCATGAACTTTCCGTTTCAGGCGGGGTCGAGTTTACCGGTCACATGGAGGATTCCGTCAATAGAGATGCCCTTGGGCTCTCAAATCCAGGAGGCGCTGTGCATCTGTTATGGCGGCGTCGACAGTTACGATTTTCACGGCCTGGAAACGGTCCAATGCATGGTGGAACGGCGGCAGGGCGGTGAGACCGGTGTGCGTTGGATGCAAGCTTATCGTGGGGATAAATTCTGGCAAGCGCTTGAAAATCGGGTCTGGCCCGAAGATCTAATGAACGCAGCTCTCTGCCGAAGTCACACGCTTACGCCCGCAAGACAAGGCTTCAACGATATTTTTCCCACTCACGATGAGATGCGCCGGCTTGTGAAAAATCCTGTTGCTTACACATATGAGCATGAGGACGGCTTGCGGTCGACTATGCTCCTGATGAATGGGTTGGTGCGGGATTTCAATTTCGCCGCCCGCCTTAAGACCCAACCGAAACTCTTCTCGACTCAGATGTATCTTCCAATGCCAGACGGACGGACGACGCTTGCGGACTTCTTCAGCCCGCTTGTCTTCCATATGGAGCAAATGTTTTTGATGGGCAAAACCCAATATCCGATCGAGAGGACGCTACTCACGACAGGGTTGACGGCTGTCGGCGTCGAGAGCCTGTATCGCGATCAGTCCCGTATCGAGACGCCACATCTTGCAATCCGTTATGAGCCTTCGCACGAATCCACATTTGAGAGGAGCTAAATGGTGACCCGGCGCGAATTTCTCGGTTCCAGTGCTCTGCTGCCGTTTGCGGCCTCTGCGCAGAGTGGAAGTCCGGTGCGGGTCGCCGTCGTCGCAACCATCTACACCTATCTTTCGCACGCGCAGCATATTGGAGATCGTTTTCTGGTTGGATATCCGAATGATGGCACTTGGCACAAGCCGAACGTCAGGGTGGTTTCGTTGTATGTGGATCAGAAGCCTAAGGGCGACTTAAGCGAGGACCGCGCAAAAGAATTCGGGTTTCGCGTTTATCCGACCATCGCTGAAGGTCTTTGCTGCGGAGGAGACCGGCTTGCTTGCGACGCCGTTCTGATTGTGGGCGAGCACGGCGATTATCCACGCAACGAAAAAGGTCAGATTCTCTATCCGCGCTACGAGTTCTTTGAGCAATGCATAAAGATCTTCAAGGATAGCGGCCGCGCCGTGCCGGTCTACAACGACAAACACCTGTCTTATAGCTTTGAGAAGGCGCACGCGATGGTTGCTGCTTCGAAGCAGTTGGGTTTTCCCATGCTTGCCGGCTCGTCTCTTCCTGTCACCTGGCGTCTTCCCGACGTGGAAATGCCGCTGGGCGCACACATTGAAGATGCGGTCATGGTCGGCGAAGGGGGTTCGGATGCCATGGATTTTCACGCCTTCGAGGCCATGCAATGCATGCTTGAGCGTCGCAAAGGCGGAGAAACCGGGATCAAATCAGTTCAGCTTCTGGACGGTGACAAAGTTTGGGAAGCCGGAAAAAGCGGCATCTGGTCGGAAGAACTGCTTAGCTCCGCGCTTTCGCGCAGCGATACGCCGCTGGGTCTCACTGTGAAGGATGGCCGTACGCAGGACCTGGTTGGCTCCGGCGTTTTGCCGTCCCTTGTGCCGCATCCGGCTGCGTACCTGATTGAATATCGCGATGGCCTGCGTGCGGCGATGTTGATGCTGGATGGAGCCGTGCAAGATTTCAATTTTGCCGCGCACGTTCGCGGTGTGGGGCTGATTTCCACACAGTTCCTTCTCTCACCTACTCCAAACGTGACGTATTCGGCTTGCCTGGTATCGAAGATAGAACAGATGTTTACGACGGGCGTTGCGCCGTATCGGGTTGAGCGAACCTTATTGACAAGCGGAATGCTGGAATCGTGTCTTACCTCACGGCTGCAAGCGAGCAAAAGGCTCGAGACGCCCCATTTGGCGATTAGTTACAATCCGCCCTCGGAATCCCAATATTGCCGGGGGTAAGCCGCCGCTTCACGATTTGTGCCCTTCCGTAACTTGTCTAAAGAGCCGCAGCACATTGCCGCCGAGAAACTTATCAATCCGTTCCTCAGAGTAGCCGCGGCGCACCATCGCCGCTGTAATTAAGGGAAGATCGCGAACGTCGCGCATGCCGCGCGGGAGTGTTGGACCTCCGTCGAAATCGGTGCCAAGAGCCACGTGATCCTCACCGACCAGTTGAATCGCGCGATCGACGACGCCAACCCAGTCGTCCACCGTGAACTTCACGCTATCGGGCATTTCGAATCCAAGCATCGGAAACTGCGGAGCTACGAGTGAATCAATCTGTTCAAGAGTCATGTGGGCTTCGCGCTGGCGGTCTTCAGACGTATTCCAAAAAGGTTTGCCAGCATGCGCAGTCCGATATGCGAATGCTTTCGGGTTGTGAAACTCGTTCCCCATCTGAAAGCCAATGACGCCACCTCTGGCGGCGAGCTTCTTCACCAACCAATCCGGCATATTGCGCGGGATATCGTTCACGCTTCTCAGTCCGTTATGGGTTGCGATGATCGGCGCCGAACTGATATCGATCGCCTGGGATATTGCCTCGTCCGAGGCATGTGAGACGTTGATAACCATCCCGAGACGGTTCATCTCGCGAATCACGTCGCGGCCGTGCGCCGTCAATCCATGCCAACGCGGCGGGGAGCAGCAGGAGTCGGCATAGCCGTTGGGCCAATTATGGGCGGACAGTTGGGCCGACCTTACGCCGAGACGATAAAGATCATGCATCACACCGAGATCCCCGTCCAAATCGTAACTGCCTTCAACATCCAGAACCGCCGCGATCTTTCGCTCCCGATGGATACGCAGCACGTCATCGGCATTTAGCGCCAATTCGATACTGCCGTGATTTCTCTGAATCTGATTCAGTGCGCAGTCAATGACCCGCAAGGCCTGCGTCGTTTCTAGCCTCGCTGGATAGTAGTCCTCAGGCACGAATACCGAGAAGAACATCGCGCCCAGTCCACCCTCGCGAGCACGCGGGAGGTCGAACTGTCCGTCAGGTTTTCGCGTGCCGATATCGCCGCCATGGTAAAACTCGCGGTCGACGGCGTGTACGTGGGCGTCAAAGACAAGCGCGCGTGCGTGGATTGATCGAGCTGGTTCAGGCGCCTGCGCGCATGCCGAAAGAGCAAGGGCGAAAATCAGAAAAATGGCGGCGAGGGGCTGGAACATCCATGCTAGTGCTCCGTTGTGTGAGCAGGATTCAGAGCGTCCCATCGTTTATCTCCAATATTGGTGTAATTGGGTGAAAGAGTACGCCAATCCGGCCGGCTGATCCCGTTGAGATCGTAAATGACCTTGCCCCCTTTGACGGTCATCTCACAGACAAACTTCTGGGTTCCATTCATGCGCGCACCGTACATATCGGTGAAGCCGAATTTTCCATGTTCCACCCGTAAAACACTAATGTCCGCAATGGAACCAACAGAAAGATTCCCCAACTCATCGTGGTGAATCTCGCGAGCCGGATTCCAGGTAGATCTCGCGATCACGTCGTCAATCGAGAGCCCGAGAGCCAGGAACTTACTCATGAGGTTCAGCATATCCTTCATTCCGGCATTCATACTGCTGATATGCAAATCTGTCGAAATTGAATCAGGCAGAAAGCCTTGCTGAAGGGCCGGAACAACCACTCGCCAGGCAAAGCTTCCGCCTCCGTGTCCCACGTCGAAAATGACGCCTCGCTTTCTACCCTCCCACATGCCGGGATTCAGCTTGCCGTTCGGCAATAGCTCGTCGCGCAGTCCCGAATAGCAATGGGTGTAAATGTCTCCGGGGCGGAGTTTTTGACCCAAGAGCATGGTAATCGGCCGCTCAGGCCGATTGGCGCCGAAGTCGACCATGACGGGAATGTTTGCGAGGGTCCCCGCCTGCACGGCGTGCTCCACGGGTGTCCACTCTGGTCCGGCATAATGGGCAGTTTTAATGCCGACAATCACTCCCAGATAGCGTTTGGCCATTTCGGCGGCGGGCGCCGCCTCCATATCGGCTTGATTGTTTTCAAATTTCGGACCTCGCATCCCGGCGCCCACAATGTTCAGGAACGCAAGAACTCTTGTTTTGGAACGATCGATAATATGTTTCTTAAAATCTTCGAAATTTCGATAACCGGAGGAGCCGGCGTCGGCAACCGTGGTCACACCATTCCGAAGGGTGAATCCATCGGGGAAGACGCCATTGTCACCGGCATACGAGTTCCGTTCGCCCGTGCTGGCGTATACGTGGACGTGAATATCGACCAGACCGGGAGTAACGTACAGATCCCTTACATCAACGGTTTTGAGAGCGTCGGAGGGATTGATGTGTTCGGCGATCGCGGCGATTTTGCCATCCTGGATGGCGATGTCGCGCACGGCACTGAGATGATTCTTCGAGTCGATGACATGGCCGCCCTGGAGGAGTAAAACATAATGCGTTTGCGCGGAAGCGGAAGACATACTAAAAAGAATGGCAGTTCCAGCAATCCACGCAGGAACAAGAGGAGTGTTCTTCATCGAGGTTCGATTCTAGTTGAGAATACACTTGATGTTATCGAAGGTCCCCGCATACGGCAATACAAACTGCTTGTCTTCCTGCTAATGGCCTCGGTAGCTTGGGCCGGCAACAGTGCGAACAAGACTGACGGGCGAAACACCAGGAATGCCGAGACGCGAAGATGGGTTCGCGAGGAAGGCAGCATTGATGCGATGGGTTCGGTTACGGCCATCGTTGCATACGGTGAAAATGCGGGTCACGTGCAAGCCGCTATTTCACACGCTCTCGATGAGACGCGCCGCCTGGATGACATGCTCTCCAACTATAAGCCGCATAGTGAGTGGAGCGAGATGAACCGTCTGGCCGCGCAACGGCCCGTCCGTATTTCTGAAGAATTGTTTCGTCTCCTTGCCGCGTGTGTCGAGTACAGCCGAGAGAGCGCGGGCACGTTCGATATCTCTGTCGGGCCGCTGATGAAAGTGTGGGGATTCTATAAGGGG
>DATBEF010000078.1:0-36717 GCA_036269625.1 Bryobacteraceae bacterium
GCGCTTGCTCCTTTCGATCGCTGTTTTCCGCGCATGCATGGAGGCTTTCACGCCTTCCGCGCTGCTCCGCCTCTATCTCGCCTACCTGCTTGAACTCTTGTTTGCGATGGGCGCGGCCTCGCTTGCCATGCGCATAGTCGACTTCGTCGCCGACCACCTGAGCACGCGCTTGGATTCACGCCAGCGGGCGGTCTCGTCTTCGGTATTGCCTCTCGGCGTGCGTATCGTCAAAATTGCAATCTTCTGCATTGCCATTCTATTCACTCTTGCTGCCTGGGGTTACAACACCAATGCGATTCTAGCGGGCGTTGGCGTGGGTGGTTTGGCCGTTGCTCTGGCTGCGCAGAAGACGATTGAAAATTTGTTCGGAAGCGTCGCGGTGATTAGCGACCGCCCCGTGTTGGTCGGCGATTTCTGCCAGTTCGGCGGTCAAGTAGGCACGGTTGAGGACATCGGCCTCCGGTCCACGCGCATCCGGACTCTTGACCGCACAGTGGTCACCATTCCGAACTCTACCTTTTCGACGATGACGCTCGAGAATTACTCGCGCCGCGATCGCATGTGGTTTCATCCCACCGTTCATCTTCGCCGCGGCACCACGCCGGACGAAATCAGGACGGCCATGGAGGCCATCCTCAAAGTGCTGAAGGCTCACCCCCTGGTCGACCCAACGGCCGTGCCGGTTCGTTTCACGAAGATGACCACTCAATCATTCGACCTCGACGTTTTTTCCTACGTGCTGACCCCCGATTTCAACGAATTTCTAAGGGTCCAATCGGAGTTGTTGCTGAGCATACTGGAGAGCCTGTCCGCCTTAGGCCTGGTGCTCGCGGTTCCGATTCAAGAGATGGTAGTTACCGGCGAGCAGGAGGAGGAAGCACGAGCGTTCCGCCAGATCCTAGCGCCTGCTCAGGCCGTGCGGAACTCGGCGTAGAGCGCTGGACAATGCCGTTATGCGCGCCGTCTGGCTACAAGAAACAACCCGGCCGCAACTATGCTGATTGCAACGCCGGCCGCAGGGAGCAAAATAGAGCAAATAGGCAAATAGGCAAATAGTGGGGGGACGAATGGACGAATGAATACGAATGTACGAATGGGGGTACGAATGGGGTACGAATGGGGGTACGAATGGGTACGAATGGGTACGAATGGGGACGGAGAGATATGGCCCCATTGCTATTTTCGATGACCGGTGCAGATAAGCCCTCAAACAAGCCTTGCCGAGTAGCCGAGAAATCCTACCGCGACCGGTCCAGAGTATTCTGTTGGTCGCCGATGCTGCATTTTCGGCCCAGACCAACGCGCTGATTTCGGATTTGGCGCTCAATTTGTGGCATGGGACCATATCTCTCCGTCCCCATTCGCCCATTCGCCCCCATTCGCCCCCATTCGCCCCCCATTCGCCCATTCGCCCCCATTCGCCCATTCGCCCCCTGGTGCTCGCGGTTCCGATTCAAGAGATGGTAGTTGCCGGCGAGCAGGAGGAGGAAGCACGAGCCTTCCGCCAGATCTTAGCGCCTTCTCAGGCCGTGCGGAACTCGGCGTAGAGCGCTGGCAATGCCTTTATGTGCGCCTTCTGGCTACCAGGAACAACCCAGCCGCAGCTATGCTGATTGCAAGGCCGGCCGCGGCATCGGCCGCATAATGATACCGGCCATAAATGGTAGCCACCGCAACGCTGAATGCATAAACAACCAAGCCCCACCCATACCGTTTTCGCTGCGGCATCAGCAGCAGCATCGCCCATGCGGCCGCGAACGCGCTAGATACGTGCGCGCTCGGAAACACGCTCGAATGGATCGTCCCATTACGCAAGACCCACAAATTCCAGTGCCGCACGATGGTGTCCACAGTCGGCGGATCAATTTGCGGAAAGAGAATCCGCGGCGGCTGGGAAGGGAAGTAGGGAAACAAAGCATACGCCCCAAGGGTCCCCGCGAGGTAAATGGCATAGAAGCTGTCGATACGCCGCCGCCCGCCTGTCAGATAGAGAACCACCAGGCAGAACGTACCCACGCCATACACCAGCAGGTAACAACCCTCCAGGTATCCCGGGATTAACGATCCTAGACTCTCAACGGCCGTCCGAAAGCCCCAATGGCCCAAGAGCACGTGATCCCATCCAACCCAGATGCGTTCGAAGGGATGAGCAAATTGTGACGGGATGAACAGTTCCATCGATCGAAACGCCACCAGCGTCAGACCCATCGGAATCCAGTCGCGTATGCAGTCCATCAACCACGCGATTCTCGTCCGCTGCAATGTCACGAGCGCGGCGATAAGTGCTGCGACCGAAAGCAAAAGTGCAATTGGCTGGTAGTGCAGGTGCGGTCGGCCGTTGAACCACGGTGAGATCGCGACCAGGTACGCGAAGAAGCCAAGTACGATCCACTCGGGAAGACGCACGCCCCGCCCCCGGAATTCGGCCCGCGTGCGTTCACCTTCGCTGGCCGGCGACGGAGCCGGGGCGCCTTGTATACTCAATCGCTCTACCTCGTTCGGCGGTGTCGTACTTTTGATACTACGGGCTAAAGCTTTTCATTTCCAGCTTTAGCCTCCCGAAGCTTACTTTTGAACCACTATGGGAACCGGCGTGGAAACGACAGAACCTGAGCTCAGTTGCACCAAATAAGCGTCCGAGTGCAGGTCGGGGACCTGAACGTTTACCACGAGAACGCCGGGCATGGTAGCGGACATCGCTGTCGATTGGATGACGGCGGCCTTCCCTCCGATGGTTGCAGCGATGCTTTGCGACAGAAAAGCTTTCTGACCTGGTACTGGTACGGTCCCGGGAGCGACCGGCGGAAAGATTTTTCCTTGGCCAGTGAATTCGAGAACCACGGTATCGCCGGGAGCGACTGGGTTCGTAGGTGAAACAGTGGAGCCGTCGAGCTTATAGGCAACAGCAGGGTTCGGAAAGGCCGTGAGGTTCGAGGAGACGAGACGGACGGGCAAAATCCCGGTGTTCCCACTTGGATCTTCGATCGTGACGTTCGCCGAGCCGAGCACGTAAGGCATCTGCGCCCGAATACTCCGTGGCGAGACGGACTCCAATGGGATGGGTACGTTGTTGAACTTCACCTGGAACCCACCTAGCGTTGTCGGCCAGGGGACACCGGGAGCGGTTATGGTCTTTCCGTCCGTATCGAACCAGCCCGTGATGTCGACCAGCGCGCCGAGGGCGATATCCGGTGCGGTGATGTCGTTAATCTGGTTGACGGCGATGAGAGTCGAACCGACTGTAGTGTCAAAATTCAAGACGGCAGTTGTCCCAGTCCCGGGCACCGATAGAAGTGCGATTTTGTTGTCGAAGCCTGACGGCAACCGAGTTGGGTCCGCGGTAACGGTTACCGTGCCCGGTGTGCTGCCTGAATTCGGAGTAAATATGATCCCCGTAGGCGCCGTCCCGAACGTGAACGACAGTGGCACGCCGGTGCTGCCGATGGTGATTTGCTGCGATTGGGGGGCGTTTGCTCCGGATGGGAAGTTGAATTGCAGCAATTGAGGAGTGACGGTCAGGTTGGCCGGCGCAGCGTTCGGGACCAAGCTGACAGTGATGGACTGAAAAATAGATCCCGAGAGCAAGTTAATTGATGCGGACTGAACATTGTTGAACCCGTTTGCGTTTCCCGTCAGCGTAATAGTTGCCGGAGTGGTACCGCTGGTTGGTATGACCTGCAACCAGGACGGCGCGCCGCCTAGTTGAATGGAGAACGGCACGCTTTGTGGTGTGGAACCGAACTCATTTGGGATGACAACTGAAGCAGTGAAAGTAGCGGCGCCGATGCCAGTGGAGGGATTCGCTGGGATCTGGACAGTTGAAGGAACGCTCCAAGCGGGCAGTCCTCCGCCGTTTGCCACTGCTAGCAGCTTATAGCCCTCCTTTGCGCCCGGGATTACGATCAACAGCGGGTCTGCGATGTTCGATTGAGTGGGCGTGTAGGTCAAGGCCACTTGCGCCGGCGTTGTGCCGTCGGTCTGGGAAACCGTGATTGTCCTTGGTGTGACGATGTGAAAAGGCAGCGGTGCGCCGCTACTGGTCAGTGAAATGGTCTTTGTCGACGGAAGGTAATTAAAGTTGGATCCGAGTTGCGAGTTGTAAAGCAGATAGGTTGCATCCACTTGAAACTCATCGGAACTCTCCAGGTTCATATCCACTTTCATGATCGATGCATCGACTAAGCCGCCCGGACCGAAAACGCGATCGCTATTGCTTATCGCAACGCCAGGCTGCTGCTGAGATCCCACTACGTAAAGCGCCTGGATCGACGACGTAGCGGGGGTTTCGACCGGATCACCAACCCGCTCTGAAGCGAGGCCCTTGTTCTCAAACCAAAACGCAGTCGGGTTCCCTAGATTTGGCAGCGGAAAAAACGCGGATTGCAACAGACTCGTGCCGGTCGTGTTGAACTTAAGAATGTTGATGCCCGCCATGCTCACTGCAGGATACTCGGTGTTCTCGGCGAAGCTCGTCGTTTGGCTGGTGTTCTCCGCGACATAGACATTTCCGCTTCCATCGAGCGCGACGGCCTCGCCGCCACCCCTTGTGGACTGACTATCCAGATACGTGCTGAAAGGGAACTGTGTTGCCGACGGGTTCAGCTTGGCCAGAAAGCCGCTATTTTGCTTCGGAGTTTGGAAAGCAACCCCTGGCGTAACCGGAAACGCGCTAGGGCCTATTGACGAACTGCTCGAAGTCGAGCCGGTAAGATAGACGGCTCCAGACGGATCGACCGCGATTGCGTTTGCGGCGTCAAAGCCCGGTCCACCCAACAGCGTCGAATACAACAAGCCGCTGCCATCCGCACTCAACCGAAGGACGAAAGCGTCCGTCGCGCCGCCGGGAACGATTTGTGCGGCTTCTGGTGTAGTCACAAACCCGCCTCCAGAGATGGTCTGGCCGGCTACATACACCGTCCCGGTCGAGTCGATGGCGAGCGCGTTCGCTCGCGACCCGGGCAGGAGCGTACTATAGACGAGCGCTGTGCCCTGCGGATTTAGTTTCAGCGCGAAAGCTCCGAGCGCGGTCCGATTGAAAGCCCCTGGGGTGGTAGGAAATCCTGTCTCTGGGTCGCCGGTGACATACGCATCGCCGGTCGAATCAATCGCAATTGCGGCCGCACTAGCACACGGGCCCAAGAGGGCAGAGTAAACGAAGGCCGTTCCGGTTGCATTCAATTTGGTAGCGAAGCAGCTATTTGGTCCTGAACTGACCAGGTTATAAGCGCCGGAGGTGACCGGAAAATCGGACGAGCTTGTTACGCCAGTCAAATAAACCTCTCCGGCGGCATCAACCTGGATGCCGGAGGGCATGTCGTTCGCGGTTCCGCCAAAGTAAACGCTGTACAGGATCGTCAAACCGCGAGGGTCCATCTTGGTGACGAATGCATCATCGTTGAGCAGATTAACCCCGGACGGCAAAGCCGTAGACGTGCGTGGAAAGTTTTTTGAGCCCGTGGTGCCGGTCACGTAGACGTCCCCAGCACTGTCAGTCGTAACCGCTGTGGCTATGTCCGTAGCAACGCCGCCGAGCACACTCATGTACTCGAGCACCGGATCGATAATCAGCGGAAGCTTGGTGTCGTAAGGGCCGAGTTTGAAGCCCACTTCCTTCGATCCGCGCATGGCGAAGTGCACTTCAATCTCGCGCCTTTGTCCTGCAATATTCTGATACGCCACCGGCGCTTTCAGGCGAAGATCGCCATTTTCACTTCGCGCGACCAGCGACCCGTTCGGCTCGATCGTCACCTCACGCGCCGAGTTAAGAGCGAACCGGATCGGGTCTGTCGCAGCCCGGGGCGCAACCACAAAGTCGTATTCCATCCCGGCGGCCGAGCCGTGCATCACCAAGTCGACCCCGGAATAGATCCCATTCCGGTGTAGCGTTCCGTACTGCTGGACCGTGCGCCAACTCGATTTCGGACCAATCATGTAGCTGGAGTGGCCTGGCAGAGCAACCTCAGGATTCCAAGGCGATGTCTGTGTTCCGGAGAAACGCAGCGCCATGCCGTTGAATGAGATTTCATCTCCGGCAATGTGGGCAACTCGACCGGCGGCGCGGCCGGTAAACTCGCCGGGAACCACGCCCGGTTCAAAGACAACAGGAAGCGAAACGTTCGTTGATGTTGCAGCCTTAGCCGCGCCGGACAACACCGGCATCAGATAGGCAATCGCAACAAATCCACGAAAAAGACCCAAAGGGCGCGACATGCGCCACAATTGTACAAAATTGTGGTAAAAACCCCAGTGCTGCTCGGAAATGCGGGTTTCTATCGTCCCCGAATTTCAAATTGCACTCCGCATTGCGGGCATTCGACCAAATGTGTTCGGCTCAATTTGCCCAAAATAGCGAGTAGCAGCACGACGACCAGCCCGACCAGCGTGATCGCTAGAATGAACAGCACAAAACAGTTCGCATAGAATGGCGTTCGCTCCTTCACAATGCCCATAGGGCCGCAATAGCCGCAGTGAGGGCAGGTAACGTTCTGTTCGAATACGCGGAAGCGCGCCAGATTCCAACGGATTCGGTTCGCTGGTAACTCCGATTGCACTGCGGGGTAAGCGAATACAGGAAGGCTTGGCGGCCGGGAAACAAGCACCGGCGGCGCGGCCTGGACAACCCCGTTTACAGCTCTATGAACGGATGCTGCCGGAACTGATCTCGTCCCGCAGTGCGGACAAAAGCTGCTGACCTCGATCTGTTCGCCGCAATTTGTGCAGTACATGGGTCCATTGAGTTGTACGAAGGAACCGGGTCGAAAGATCCCAATCTCTAGCTGCCTAGGAACCCAATCTCCCACAGCCTACGCTTCCCGCGGCGTGGCGCCCGCGAGCAGAAGAACGGCGCCGCAAAACATCAGCGTATCCGCCACATAATTAAGGCCATTGTTGAGGCTGGCGCGTTCCACTATTCCGATCGGCACGTAGACGGCCAACTCCACGAAGAGCACGGTCAACCCCAGCCAGGTCGCTGCCGCGCGGGTTTTCTTGCCCGCAAGCAACAGGGTACCCGCCACTGCATACACCACAGCCGCCAGATACGTCCAAATGGCATGTCCGTAGATCCACGCGGGCGTCACCCGTGCCAGTGGAATGCCGGGAACGTAATCCCCGTGCATGAATTGCTCAAAGCTGAAAAACAGCACGGGAATCGCAACGAAGTATCGCGCAATCGTCGAAAGGATATGGGTACCGCGCTTGCGCCACTGCTCGGTGAGGCTCGCGGCCAAGGCCAAAGCTCCGCCGCTAAAGGATATTTCCCGCAGGGCGATCGTCGCCGCAAACCGATCTCGCGGATTTTGTACCCAATTCGGTGCGTGCATCAGCACGACGAAAAGGAAAAACGTCAATGCGAGCAAACTTGCCGAGAGGCGCGCCTGCATTCCCGTTACCAAGCTCAGCGAGGCTGCGATAAAGCAAGTGCCCACGAAGTAGACCCAAAACGGATGCCACGGAATCCACGCTGGCACGATCGACGCGATGGCCTTCGTCAGCGTGAAATGTTCGGCGCCGAAGGCCGCGACGGGCGCCGCGTAAAATAGCGGCCCAAACAGAATCAGCTTGTCAAACCCTCGCGCCTTTTGCCAATCGCCGCGAAGAAAAATCATCACCAGCCCGATTGCAAGAACCACTCCACCGGCAAAATACGACCAGATAACTTCTCTGGGAACCGCGACGAGAACCATGCCGATCGCCGGCGAATTTACTAAGCTGCCGCTCACGACTACCACTTTCCGCCCCGTTGCGCGCCCTAGCCTAATTTCATTTCCGTCGAAGACGGACTTAAGTGCCACCAAAGCAGTCGCCAGCGTGAGCTGCGTAAATTTTGATCATTCAATGCTACCGAAACAAAATCCTGCTTAGCATCCTCAAGTACCTCGACTTCCGAATCGTCTTCTTCCTCTGTGTAGGCTGCACCCAGGCCTGTCGCCGGAGCGGTATGAGACGCCTCATTGCTGAGGATCTCCGCCGACGCCGATTCGGAAGAGCGAAAAGATCGTGGCGATCGATCCCAGAGAGTTCTTCGTTGCTGGTGCTAAACCGTCTCTGGAGATGGTCCGAACCCAATCTACTGATCTGGTATTTGGCCGGCGTTCATCGCGATCTGGTGTCGATTGTATTCTGGATACTTTTCTGTCATGAGAACGGCAACCTGCTCCTTCTGCACTATCGAGGTAAGGTCACCGATTTCGCCGCATCCGATTGCGACCATCCTTTGATCGAAGAAATCCCTCACGTAAGCTGCGCCTTCGCGATCTCGCACAACCCAGAGTTGCTTAGCCATGAAGTTCTAAAATACTGACCGATAATCACGAACTGCGAGTTGCGCGAGAGGCATCGCGTGATTGACACTTCGCGAGTATCAGCGTGATGTCGTCCTGCTGGTCGCCGGGGCTCAACGCACACACCTCATTCGTAATAGCTTCTACTGCAGTTTGGCAGGGCTGATCGCGATAATGGCGCAGTCTTTCGATGAGGTTCTCCTCGCCGAACTCCTCGCCTCGATCAGTGACAGCTTCGGTGGCGCCATCGGTATAGAGGCCGAGCAAATCTCCTGGCGCCAATGTGAACTCGGCAAACTTGCATTCCCAATCCTGGAAAAGACCCACCAGAGTTGCCGTGGAGTCGAGCCGGCACAGAGTGTTATCACGTCTTAGGATAAGGCCCGAGAGATGTCCGCAATTAGCGTAGCGGAGGCAGCACGATTCTGCATCGTACTCGGCAAAAAACAGCGAAGCGTAAGCGCTTTCGACGGTATTCTCGTAAAAGAGCCGGTTCACCGAGCGCATGAAAGCGTCGGGCTCTGTCAGGACGCGAGCGCATTGACTGCGCAGGTTAGCCTGCAAGTTAGCCATCAGCAACGCCGCGGCAATTCCTTTCCCGGAGACGTCTCCTATCACGAGTCCTAGGCGCTCCTGCCCGAGGTCGAGAAAATCAAAATAATCTCCGCCGACCTGACGAGCCTGCCGGCAAAGACCGGCGTATTCGAGTGTCTTCACGTGCGGATGCACTTGGGGAAAGAGGCGAGCCTGCACTTGTCTGGCAATCTCGATTTCCTGGGCTGCGCGGCGTTCGGCCTCATATTTTTGAGCCAAAATCCGACGCTTGGCCTCTACGCCGCGCGTGAGTTCGTCGAATCCTGCAAGGCCAAAAGAGTTTCCATCCGGGTCTTCAAAGCGGGTGTGAATGCCGCCCCAGGCAGGAGCTTGCGGCGGGAAACGGAAGTGAACACCGTGTGCACTCCATTCCTCGTACTTGCGGTTCACATCTTCGGTAATGAACCAGACGCGAGTTTCCTGGCTGATCAGTGACTCAATATCAGCCCCAGGTTCGACCGGCGCCAGACCAATGTGGGCGTTACCATCCGGAGGAGCTACTTCGATCCAGCGTCTGCCGTCCTCGAATGTGTGATCGACAGCCACGCGGAACCCCAAATTGTCAACGTAGAACCGAAGGCTTCTTTCCTGATCGCGGACGAAGACGATCACGAAGTGAAGGCAAAGATAAGGATCGTTCCCGTCTAGCCGCAGCAGAGATCGGTCGATGCCGAACGGTAACTCGCACTCGCCCATCGGCACGATTATACGGGACTCTCGGCAATTTCAATGCTTGCTGTAAGTGTTCACGCCGCCGCCCTTGTTCTTTCTTGGCCTTATGTGTAGCTCGATCCTCAAGTTCGTGCAGACGCCGTTCCAGGAATCGCCGCGCAGGTCCTGCCAGCCAAGGCTTAGAACTCTTTTATACTGTTCCGCCACGGACGAAGTGCAGAGATGAGCCATTCACCTTCACCAGCCCCGCTGTGAACGATGGCCACCAGCTCTATACGCCGAACTGTCGCAGGTGATGATCAAGATGTTTGTACGTCAGTTCCGCCCACTCCTCTGGGGTTAGCCGGCCAAAAAAACTATGCGGATGCACGGTGCACCCCTTCGGTCCCGCCGCTACAAACCGATCAATCAATCCGCCCAACCGCTCTCGTTCCGTTCCCAGGTCCCGTTGATCCCGCACCACGAGATCCCTCGATGTTGGCGAACCCGGGCGCATAGGTCTTTCATTTCCAAGCACGATCGGCTTCATCACCCATCCCATGATCCGCCCCAGCAGCATCCGCGGCGGAATCCGCTCCCCGACCGCCCACTCCATGCCTGCCGCACAGTGCGCTATCGCCTGGGCCGCGGTCATCGTGCCCCACTCACGCTGGCAATCCGGCTGCAATCGCGCCAGTCGCTCCTTGATCTGTTCTACCGCTCCCGCTTCAAATAGACTCCTCATACAGAAGGTCCTCTCTCTCAGTGCGTAATCTCCATTGATATGCCTACGTGCTGCCGAAGTTCGGGCCCACGTTCTGCGGCCCGACTCCCAGGGAGACGGTCGACGGCGATGTGCGCACACCATCACCGTCCTGGCTTGTCTTTCCAATATTCAAGCGTTGGTTTTCGATGACTGGACGCACCTCAACCCCCAGACGAGCCAGCGTCCATCACGAAATGGAGAGAGCGCTCGGGTTGAGGTGCGGACAATGCGACTGCTGCTGTGCCTCGCCGAGCACGCTGGCCAAGTCGTCAGCATCGATGACTTGCTCAACCAGGTCTGGCCTGGGGTCATCGTCACTCCGGATTCCGTCTACCAGGCCGTGGCATCGCTGCGCCGTCTGCTTGGCGACGACCCCAAGCGGCCCACTTACATCGCAACAGTGCCACGGCTGGGGTATCGGATGGTGGCGACGGTCAGCCCTTGGGAGGATCAGGCCATCGCTCAGACGGACTCTTCGCGGGCTTCAGACAGCGAACATCCGGCCCCAGCGACCATCAATGCGCCGACGCCCGGCCCCCGCCTCAAAACAGGCTTCATGTGGGCCGGCGGCGCGGCGCTTTGTCTCGCGCTCGTTCTTGTTTTCGTCTTCCACGGCAAGTTCGCGAACAACAATCCCTCAGCCTCACCTGCCATTGCTCCTCAGCCTCAGAAATCCATTGCCGTGCTGCCGTTTCTCGACCTGACCCAAGGTATGAAACAGGAGGAGTTCGCCGACGGCATGACTGAGGAACTCATCGACAAGCTCAGCAAGATCCCAGGCCTTCGGGTACCGGCGCCCACGTCCTCGTTCTATTTCAAGGGCAAACAAATAACCATCGCCGATATCGCCAAGACCCTGGGTGTCGCTTATGTACTCGATGGGAGCGTGCGCAAGTCGGGCCCCAGGCTGCGCGTCGCCGCGCGATTGATTCGTGCGGACAATGGGTACGTCGTCTGGTCTGAAACCTACGACCGGCCATTCGACGACATCCTGACGGTCCAGGACGACATCGCCGGCAAAGTAACCAAAGCATTCAGAACATCCATCGACGCCAGACCGGACCACCGAACGGATCTGCCATAGAATGGAACGGGAATTGGCCGTTGAGACCCTTAACTTACGCGCTCTTCATGGTCTGCTTGCTCACCTCAGTTGGGGTTAAGCGTCTTCCGGCTCAGGATTCCGCAACAAGTGTTCCCACCATCAAAACGAACGTGCGACAGGTTCTTGTCCCTGCCGTCGTCACCGGCAAAAATGGGCGTCCCGTATCGAACTTAGAGGAGTCGGATTTCACGGTCTTCGAAGATGACGTACCCCAGCATATTGCCGCTTTCAGCAAAACATACGATCCCTCTCTGGAAATTTCCAGTCCCCCCGTTGCTCGCGGCTCAACTCCAAGCTCCAAGCCGGTATCCCCGGCCAGAATCGGACCCGATTCGCCCACTCGCACTTATCTTGTTTGTGTCGACACGCTCCATTCGAACCTCGGCAACGTAGCCGAGGCGCGCCACGCCCTCAAGAAGTTCTTTGAGCATGAGCACGATGCGAAGGCTCAATACGCCCTGATGAACTTGAGCCGCCAGATCGATGTGGTTCAAGATTCCACTCGCGATCCGTCTTTAGTGCTTTCAGCGCTCGGCAGCAAGAAATTCCAAAGCAGCATCCTGCACGGCGAGGCATCGAGCATTGCCGCGGATGGTGAAACACTGCGACGCATGTTAGAGCGCTTTTCACCGGAGGCCTGTAAGTTACCCGTCACTCGTGAGCGAGGCACCGTGCCGGACTATTGCTCCGATATGAAGCGCGAGACTCAACTGTTCATTACCAAGTCAGCGGAACGCACAGCGCTTTTGACGCGGGCTTTCCTTCAGGAGATGAAAACGATCATCAGCGTGATGGCCGCCATGCCTACGCAGCGCACTCTCATTTTGATCTCCGACGGCTTCAACCTTGTTCCGGGGCGAGAACTCTTTGGAATTGCTTCCGCCTATTTCCCCGATGATCCGGAGTGGCGCTTTAATCAGCGCGATACGCAGTCAGAACTGGACGAATTATTACGCCTCGCCCAGAAGGACAGCGTAATCGTGTATGCGCTGGATTCTCGCGGCCTCTATACGCCTGCTTCGACGGGATTGGGAGACCCATCGCACAGAGGAAATGGTGATTGGACCCACAATAACCAGATGATCGACATGATGAAAAACGAGGACACGATCGCTTGGGAGAACGGGAGCGCGATGGCCCAACTCGCCGCCGCGACTGGCGGAATCTACTTCGAAAACAACAATGACTTGCTAGCGGGCATTCGCCGCGCCTTCGACGACGAGCGAGAGCGCTACCTAATCGCCTATACTCCATCCAACGAATCAGCGGATGGCAAGTACCGGAAGATAAGGGTAACCGTCAAAGACAAAAACCTTCGAGTTGACGCGAAGGCTGGTTACTGGGCGACCGCGAACTGAAGCGCGTTCCTTAGAGGATATATTCAATCTGAATGCACCTTTCCCTATCCAGCCTCAACTGCCTGTTCTTTCGCACCGCGCCGATACTTGCATTGCTCGGCTTATCCGTAACTGCCAAGGCCGAAGTACGTCTCCCCAAGATATTAAGCAGTCACGCAGTACTGCAAAGAGATCAACCTCTTCATATCTGGGGCTTTTCCGACCCGAATGAAAAAGTCTCGGCATCCATCGCCGGCGTGACGCAATCGACAATTGCCGACGCTTCCGGGGATTGGAGCGTCTATCTGCCGCCAATGCATGCTGGAGGTCCGTTTGAATTGACCGTCGCCGGTACCAACAAAATTGTCCTGGACGACATTCTCATTGGCGACGTCTGGTTCGCATCCGGGCAGTCAAATATGGAGATGCCGTTGAACGGCTTTCCCGGATCGGCGGTTGTGAAAAACGCCGCTGAAGAGATCAAAAATGCGAATCAGCCCAATCTGCGGCTCCTCTTCATTCCCCATGCGGCCACGACCTATCCGCTGAACGACATTCAGGGTGATGCAGCCTGGAGTGTTTGCTCGCCGGAAACAGCGGCCAAGTTCTCGGCTGTCGCATACTTCTTCGGAAGGGACATCGCGGCCCAGGAACACATTCCCATCGGCCTAATTGATTCCACGTGGGGCGGCACGCCTGCGGAGACCTGGGTAAGCCTCGATGGATTGTCGGCCAACTCCTCCCTCATGGCCGTTTTTGCAAGTTGGGCCCGATTAGCCGATGCGCAGGCGGATGTACCGGCCCTGCGCCGAGCGGAGAAACGAGAGGACGAAGCGGCCCGCCAAACTCACTCGCCATTGCCCAAGCATCCTTGGCATCCCGATCCAGCATCATGGGACCCTTCTTGGCTATTTAACGGAATGATTGCTCCGGCCATTAATTACGGTATACGAGGCGTCATTTGGTACCAGGGTGAGACGAACAGCAAGTTGGATCGCGCACCTCTATACCATCAGGTATTCTCGACCCTGATTGAAGATTGGCGCCGGCATTGGGGCGAGGGAGATTTTCCGTTTCTGTTCACTCAGATTTCCAGCTTCAAGTCGGACGAGACTGAAGATTGGCCTACTGTGCGGGATGGCCAGAGGCGGACTCTATCGGTCGCCAATACGGCTATGGCCGTTACTATTGATGTCGGCGATCCCAACAATGTACATCCCTCGGACAAGCAAACGGTAGGCGCCCGCCTCGCACTCGCGGCTCGCGCGATGGCCTATCATGAAGACGTTGAGTACTCCGGCCCTCTGTTTCGGCAGACAAGTACGGAAGAGGGCGCGATCCGAGTCTGGTTCACTCACGCGAATGGTGGATTGACGGCGAAGGACGGTGCTCTCGAAGGATTCGAAGTGGCCGGCGACGAACACAAGTTTCTACCTGCGGCCGCCCGCATCGATGGTTCCAGCGTTGTACTTACTAACTCCGATATTAAAAATCCAAGGTACGTCCGTTATGGGTGGCAGAACGCCCCGGTTTTGAACTTATACAATTCTGCCGGCTTACCTGCGTCTCCCTTCACGTCCGAGCCGCGATTCTAATGAAGCGGACGTGATCCTAGTCCCCCGGATCACGTCTCAATTACAACTCTCAGTGCTCGCTCCGAACTACGGCAACCCCATTGGCTGCGGCCCGAGAGCGTCACGAGTTAGTAACATCCTAAGAAGCGCGGTTTCGTTGTCGAAAACCTATTCGGTAGCGGGTGAAAAGAAGTTACGGTACGATTTTGCTCCTGTAAAGTGCGATCTGCTGCGTCGCGATTGCGTCCCAGGAATAAGTGCTTTCGATGCGCCGACGCGCCGCTTCGCCCAGCCGCCGTCGTTCCCCTTCATCGGCCAGCAAAAGATCGATAGCAATCGCCATCTCTCCTGCGCTCTGTGTCTCGATTGCTTCCCGGCCGGGATGTAAGTCCAGGCCTTGCAGTCCTATCGGGGAACTAACCACCGGCTTGGCCATGGCCATCGCTTCCAATACTTTGATGCAAGTACCTGCGCCGACCTTAAGCGGAACAACGACTACAGACGAACGCGCATACGCAGGCTTAACGTCCGCGACAAAACCTTCGACCGATATGCCCGGAGCCGATAATGGAAGACGTTTCTGGTAAAGCTCCAGGAAATATTCGTGCCGTGCACCGGCGATGATGTGCAGCAGTCGTTTCGGGTGGCGCACGAGTGGCCAGACATCCCGTATGAACCACTCGAGCGCAACAATATTAGGCAGGTGATTGAAAGAACCGACAAACAGTAGCCGCCCGGATTCTTCCGCTTCGTCGGTCGGTGTAAACCGCGCGACATCAACTCCGTTTGGCAACACGATCACATTCCGGGCGCCCGCGATTTCCTGGTCACGTTTCGACATAACAACTACGTGATCGACTTGCTTCCAGGCACGGCGCTCGAATCGTTCCCAGAGTTTCAGCTGGTACGCAGTCTCCCAGTCCGGCTGGCGCTCCTGCAGTTGACGGTAGAGGTCGAACGTCACATCGTGCTCAACCAAAATGGTCTTAGCGGACCCACAATCTCTTGCGTACTGCGCCATCTGAGTAAACTCGAGCTGAACTATCGCCGGCCGCCAACGTTGGACCGCATCGCGCAAAACGCGGCGAAATTCGACCGAATCGAACTCCTCAACCACTTCCGGCCGCGCACGCGAGGCGTGTAGATGCGAGCCTTGCCGCTCGACTAGCAACACTTCGGCGCAGATCTGTTCGAGTTCCTTCGGAATGGCTTCGGGTAAGCTATCGACAAAGCAAATCAGGACTTGCGTAAAATCCCGAGCGCCACGCTGCATCAGGTTGAACATGCGGACCGCGCCCCCGTGTGCGAGGGGAAACGGAATGTACGGGCTCGCCACAATCACGACATCGCCCGAGGAACTTTGCGCCCCGCTAAAACGGGCCGACTGAGGAACCGGAACTACCCGATCCTTCATCTCGCGAGCACAAAAAGCGCAAAGGGCGCGGATGCGCGCCGCCAAACCATACAGGAACTCGCCGGCTCTTGGGGTGGCGCGCTCATTGCCGAGCCCGTTTTGCGCGTGTTTCTCAAAAGCCACTTGGCGCCGGGCTGCTCGCCAGTTTCGCAATCGCCAAAGTAGATGGCTCCGCAACGGATCGGGATTGTGCCGTGAGAGCTGAAAAAAATCGCCATTCTCGTTATAAGCAATCCGGTCCCGCGCGGGTACCAGCAGGGACAGCAGCCGCAAGCGTTGGAAAGGTGATCGCGGCTCTAGAATGATCGCGGCAAACCGAATCCGTTTGCCTTTCAAACGGGCGCGGATCTGGGAAAAATTCAACCAGAAGCTCCGCCTCAAGTGGTAGCGGATCCATTGGCCATGAGCCGGCGGAAATTCGGAGACGACGAACAAGTCCGCATCTGGATCAAGCTCATAAAATCGTTGCAAAGTCTCGTCTGAAAGCGCGCGGGATGCCGAGGCGAACAGTACTCGGACGTTACGCCCTGCGTGAGAATCGTTCATGGGAATTTCAAGTAATCCATAGTACTCCGGCCAGGCCATTACACTAGCCATAGTCGTGAACCGGTGTTACCATGCTCGCTAGGCAGTACTAAAAAAGACTTTTAAGTTACATTGATTGGCGAGATCGGGGAAGTGCGGCCAAGCGTGTGATGGGGATCACCGTCAGGTACGCAGGTCTCGCGTTTGGGTAAGGGGCGTTGTTAATGGCAATCTTGGCGGTCCGCCAGGATCCGCGGCATCCTGTCGCGCAACCTGGCCGCTTCCGGCGGAGCTTCGTCTCTGCCACAGAATGGCAGTTGTCTTCGGGTATCTTGCAGGGCCAGGGTGGCGTTGCTCGCTACTATCAGACGAATCGCAAAACATATGCTCCGGTGTCCCACGAGATCACCGCTTACTTCCTGGGATCACTGTTGTACTCGCATCGAATTTCTCTAGAGACTCGGCCTTGGGACAAATCTTTACTCGTAAGCCGAGCTTTGGATATCGCGAGCTACCTGGATGAGTCAGCCTGGCATTCCCAGGAAGCGACTTTCCCCTTCGAACCCATTCCTGAAGGGCAACCAGCATTCGCTTATTTCTTCGATTGCGGAATCATCCTGCGTGGGCTGATTGCGGCCTGGCGTACCACTCAGAATCCACGTTTTCTTTCGCGAGCAGTTGAAACCGCCTCGGCGATGTCAAACGATTTCGTACGGCCGGACCGCATTGATGCAATCCTACAGCTCCCAGGCAAGCATCCCGTATCCCAAGGCAACCGGTGGTCGCAAGCGGGCGGCTGTTACCAGCTCAAGGCGGCTCTGGGATGGAGAGAACTTGCCGAGGCGACTGGACAGCCCAAATGGAAACAACTCTACCTCGACACTCTGGAGCGATGCCTGGCAACGCACCGTCAGTTTCTGAACGCCGAAGCGATATCGGCCGATGCCATGGATCGATTGCACGCCTATTGCTACTTCCTCGAAGGACTGCTCCCAGAGGCAGTGGACGCCAGCGACCGCGGCCGGCGCGCGAGCGAGGCGCTCCGCTGGGGAATTCGGCTGGTGAACAACGCCTTGCGCGATGTGTCGCCGGTGTTGTTACGGTCCGATGTTTGTGCGCAACTGCTGCGTATACGGCTCTACGCAGATGGTCTAGGCATTCTGCCTCTCGATATTGACCATGCCGAGGAAGAGGTCAACCTGATCTATGACTTCCAAGCGCAGCATACCGATCGGCGCATTAATGGCGGCTTCTATTTCGGGCGTGAATCGGCTGGCCTTCGGCCATTCGTAAATCCAGTCTCCACGGCCTTCTCCATCCAGGCTCTCGCGCTTTGGGAAGACCATTGCCACAGACGTCTGCAGGCCGACCCGTCGACACTAATCTAACCAAGGAACTCGCTCGCTCTTGGGGTGGCGCGCTTGACACCGCGCCCGTTTTGCGCGAGTCCTTAGAAGACCCAAATGACGAAATCGCGCCGGAAATTCCTCGCTCATGCATCTCTCGGGCTTGTGGCTACCGCAAGTACGGCTACAGGAGACGCACAAACAGCCGATCAGCCCCCGGGTGCGCCGCCGGCATTCAACACGAGTCCGGCAGTCGGCCCCCTGGTTTCGCCGTCGACCTTTGCCGAGGCTGAGAAATTGGTTCAGGTGACCATGACCAAGCCGCAACGCGTCATGGCTGCTGAGAGTTGGCGAACGTCGATGGCTTCACTCTATGAACGCCGCACTGGACCGCGAAAGGTTGCGTTGGAACCGGCCCTCGCGCCTTGGTCGCAATGGCGCGCAGCCCTGCCCGGAGAAGACGCTGGCCCAGCACAAAACCGATTCATCCGGACCAATATCGATCCGGGACCACTGCCGGCAAGCGATGAGGACATCGCATACGCTCCTCTGACACAGCTCTCGCACTGGATTGAGCATCGCCAGTTAACTTCCGAGCGGCTCACCAACATCTATCTTCAGCGGCTCAATCGTTTTAATTCGAAATTGCGGTGCGTGATTACCTTGACGCGCGAGCGTGCCTTGGCTGAGGCCAAACAGGCCGATCTCGAAATTGCTGCCGGGCATTACAGAGGTCCGCTCCACGGTATACCGTGGGGTGCGAAGGATCTGCTCGATACTGCGAACATCCCCACCACTTATGGCGCGGAACCTTTCCGCAACCGCGTTCCCAAAGAGGATGCGGCAGTGGTCCAACGCCTGACGCAGGCCGGCGCGGTACTAGTAGCCAAGTTGAGCTTGGGCGCGCTTGCGCTTAACGATATATGGTTCGGCGGCCAAACCATGAATCCATGGCTGCTCGAGGAGGGCTCATCGGGTTCCAGTGCCGGACCAGGCGCGGCTACCGCAGCGGGCCTCGTGGGCTTCTCGATTGGAAGCGAAACCGGCGGCAGCATTGTCAGTCCCAGCATGCGCTGCGGAGTGACCGGATTGCGTCCGACCTATGGCCGCGTTCCTCGCACAGGCGCCATGACGCTCTGCTGGTCTCTCGATAAACTCGGACCCATGGCACGAGGCGTCGAAGATACGTTGCTCGTGCTAAACGCCATCTCCGGACCGGATCCCGGCGATCTTTCCTGTGTGCCAAGCAGGCTTGATTTCGATTCGAGCGCCTCAGTTAAACGCCTTCGCGTAGGCTACTTTCCCCCTTGGATGAAAGAAAGCCCAGCAACGGATGTGGACCGAGCTGCGCTCGAAACGGTGCGGAAATTAGGTATGGTTCCGGTCGAGGTCTCAATTCCCGATTGGCCGTACGATTCGCTGGATATCATTCTGTTTTCTGAAGGCGCCGCGGCGTTTGAGGAACTAACTCTCAGCGGCGAGGTAGACCAACTGAAGGCGCAGGTGCCGGATGCATGGCCGAACCTGTTTCGCGAGTCGCGCTTTCTATCTGCCGTTGACTTCGTTCAGGCCGACCGTCTCAGGCGCAAAGTGGCCCAGGAGATGGCCCGCGTCTTTTCTCAGGTGGACTTACTGCTTGTACCCTCGCTCCGCGACGAGATGTTGACCATTACTAACTTCACTGGACAACCTTCGTTAACCTTGCGGGCTGGTTTCACAAAAGTATCCGAGGCCAGGAGTGACTGGGCCCCTGACCCGCACAATCCATTGCCAAAGTTCTCGCCACCGCGGCGCGTACCGCACGGCGTCACCCTAATCGCCAGGCTTTTTGACGAGGGCACGTTAGGCCTCGCTGGAATTGCGTTGGAGCGCGAGTTCGCCCTCTCGGGCGAGCGGCCGCCAGGATTCTAAATCGCGGACCGCATACTTCATGCAATGATGGTTTACCAAAACCATGAACTCGACACGACGGCACTGGTTCTCAACCTGCCTTGCGATAGCGGCATGGCCTGAAGTTTTGGCCGCCCGGCAGCACGCGCACACTGTCGCCGGATCGCCAACGCCGCATTTTGAAACTCTGGATGCGAACACTGCGGCAGAGATTGAAGCCATCGCCGCTCAAATCATTCCATCCACCGAAGGGCCTGGCGCGCGTGAAGCAGGTGTCGTCTACTTCATAGACCGCGCTCTATCAACGTTTGCCATCGATGATCGCGAGGCCTATCGCACCGGGATGGCCCAGGTCCAGGAGAAACGCAAGGAGCTATTCCCGAATTCGACGACGATTACGTCACTGACCGGCCAACAGCAGATAACCCTCATTCGAAGCATTGAGACGTTCAGCTTCTTCGAATTACTTCGAACCCACACGGTCCTTGGTTTCCTTGGGAACCCCAGCTACGGCGGCAATCGCGAGAAAGTCGGATGGCACGCGATCGGGTTGGAGGATCGGATGGGCCATCAGCCGCCCTTCGGCTACTACGACGCACAGATCGATGGGGAGAAGAAATGGCCGGCGTAACATTTCCAACCACCGAATCGGTGGACTTCCTTGTCATTGGCGCCGGCGCCGCGGGCGGCGTCGTAGCCAAGGAGTTGGCAACCGCGGGATTCACGGTGGTCGTGTTGGAACAGGGTCCCTACCTGCGCGAGACAGATTACTCCCACGATGAGATCAAGTACACCTTCCAGCCAGGCCTGACGAACGACCCGAAGGTGCAGCCTATCACTTACCGCAAGTCGGAAGCGGACCAGGCTCAGCCGATGAAAGCGATCGAGTACGGGCGGCAGGTGGGCGGCGGCAGTGTTCATTTCACCGGCAACTACTGGCGCTTCCATGACAGCGATTTTCGCGAGCGGAGCTTGTTCGGCGAGGTGACTGGCGCCGATCTTGCGGATTGGCCCATCGCGTATGCCGATCTGGAGCCCTACTACACCAAAGCCGAGTACGACCTCGGCATCTCAGGATTGGCGGGCGCAAATCCTTTTGAGGCGCCGCGCTCGAAGCCGTACCCGCTCCCTCCTATGCCTGTTAAGTCGTCTGGAGTCCTGTTCGATCGAGCGGCCAGGAAACTCGGATTACATCCGTTTCCCGCTCCCGTCGCCATTCTTTCGCAGCCCTATCAAGGCCGCGCAGCCTGTGTGAATTGCGGCTTTTGCGAATCGTTCGGCTGTGAGATGCGCGCCAAATCAAGCACTTTGGTCAGCGTTATTCCCGTGGCGGAAGAGACGGGCCGGTGCGAGATACGGCCCAACTGCTATGTACGCAAAATTGAAACCGACAACGCCGGTCGCGCAACAGGCGCCGTCTACTTCGATCGAAACCGGCGCGGGATCTTTCAACGCGCCAAGGCAGTCTTCGTTTGCGCCAATGGCGCCGAGACTCCGAAGTTGTTGTTGATGTCGAAGTCGAAACGGTTCCCTGCGGGGCTGGCGAACTCGAGCGGGTTGGTTGGAAAGTATCTGATGTGGGATAACGGGGGCGACGCACAAGGCTTGTTCGAGCATCCTTTGAATGAGTACAAAGGAATTCAGGTAACTCGGCTGATCCACGATTACTACGCAGCCGATCCTAAGCGCGGCTTTTATGGTGGGGGCGGCATCGACGCGCGGTTCGATTTCTATCCAGCCGGATTCGCACTGCATGGATTGCCGCCCGATGCGCCCAGGTGGGGCAGCGAGTACAAGAAAGTGTTCGAGACGTACTTCAACCGGACCATGATGCTGATGGCGCATACCACCTCGCTCGCGCAACTGAAGAACACAATTACGCTCGATCCGGAGGTAAAGGACGCGTGGGGCCTGCCGGCTGTCCGCGTTACCTTCGACTACCACCCCGACGACGTGGCCACCATGAAGTGGATGATGGCGAAGCAGATCGAGATCCTTGAGGCGGCCGGCGCTCAGAAGACCTGGAGCCAGCCCTACGACCTTGCCGACAATATGCCCAGCCGTCACCTCATGGGCACTTGCCGAATGGGCAACGATCCAGCCGCTTCTGTTGTAAATACCTACAGCCGAACGCACGATGTTCCGAATTTGTTCCTGGTGGACGGCAGCAACTTCGTCACCTCCGCCCGGCAGCAACCAACGGCGACCATCCAGGCCTTGGCCTACCGCGCGGCAGATCATGCGATACAAGCAGCGAAACGCGGTGATCTGGGATAGATGAAGCGGCTTTGTTTCAGGCCTTGAGCCCGCCACCAAGTGAGAGCACGAAAGATAGATCCGCGGTCAAGCACTGCAAGCCGCAGTTACCTATGTGAAAACGCAAGCCAGCCGCGGCTCGCATAGTCAGCAAGCGTGAGCGTAATCATGATCAGAAACCAGATCACCCCGCCTGCCAGGATGATACGAATAATCTTCTCCTCGTAAAGAGCGTGCATTAGAAAACCCGCCACTATCGACGCCATAATCGTCGCGATTCCAATCTGGATCACCGTGCTCCATACGCCCAGATTCACAAACGCGATCAGCGTGGTTAGTAGTGTCAGGCCGAGCAGTCCCAGCCACGCGAGGAGATACTTTTTCAGAGACATCGTTGGCTCGTTCATTTGTGTAGTCCCGGAAGATAAAAAATCGCGTATAGAAAGATCCAGACGATATCGACAAAGTGCCAGTACAGGCCGCCGAACATGATCGGCGTGTGATAGTGAGCTGTGAAAGTCCCCAAAAAAGTGCGGAACAGCAGTACCAAGAGGATCCCCAGGCCAACCGTCATGTGCACGGCGTGCAGTCCGGTCATGATGAAGTAGAAGACGAAAAACATCTGTATACTGCTCGCGTGTGGGCTTGAATCTTCAAACCAGAGCCCGGGCGCTTTGTGCTCCTGAAAATGTTGATAGTACTCAGTGAACTTGATGCCGAGAAAGACTAAGCCGATCACGATAGTAGCTATCAGAAAGAAACTGAGCAGCCGCTGATTTCCTGCCTGGGCGCTGTGCTCGGCAAACGCAAGCATTAGGCTGCTGGTCAACAGAATCGCCGTATTTATTGACCCGAGCAGGATGTTCATATCGGCGCTTCCCGCCTCGAAGCCCTGCGGGTGACTCATGCGATACACGGTATAGGCCGTGAACAGACCCCCGAACATCATAATTTCGGTCGCCAAGAAGGCCCACATGCCAATGGTTGCGGTCTCACGCTGCTGTTCGGGTGTGGCAAACTGTTCGCGGCAAGCAAGAGTGGCCAATTCAGACAAGTTGCAGTTCCTCCTTCATTGCCTCGTAATCGTACGGCTGTTTGGCTGTCACGACGGGAGTTACTTCGAAGTTGTGCGTTGGTGGAGGAGAAGAACTCTTCCATTCGAGACCTGTAGCGCGCCACGGATTTGGCCCAGCTTCTTTACCGTATTGCCAAGCCCAAATTAAATAACAAAGTGGCAAGACATATCCAACGCCCAAAATTGTTGCGCCGGCTGTCGAAAGGACGTGTAACATCTGGAATTCTTCCGGATACGCAGCGTACCGCCGCGGCATCCCTAGATATCCGAGAATGAACTGCGGAAAAAATGTTAAATTGAAGCCGAGAAACACAATTAAAGCGGAGAGTCTTGCGAGCCCTTCTGGATACATCTTTCCGCTTATTTTCGGCCACCAGTAGTGCACCCCGCCGAGAAACGCCATCACTGCACCGCCGACCATGATGTAGTGAAAATGAGCAATCACAAAGTAAGTATCGTGTACATGAACGTCTAGTCCTAGCGCGGCTAAAAATAGTCCCGTCACGCCGCCGATCGTAAAGAGACCGATGAACCCAATCGCATACAGCATCGGCGTATCCCACGATACCGACCCTCTATGTATGGTCGCTGTCCAGTTGAAAACCTTTATGGCGGAAGGAACGGCCACGCAGTAGCTGAGGAACGAGAAAACCAGGGCCGAATATGTCGATTCGCCGGCCACGAACATGTGATGTCCCCAAACCAGAAATCCCAGCACCGCAATCCCGATACTTGAAAAGGCGACGGCTTTATAGCCGAAGAGTGGCTTACGCGAGAACGCGGGAACGATCTCGCTGATGACGGCCATGGCGGGTAGCACCATCGTGTACACTGCCGGGTGCGAGTAAAACCAAAACATATGCTGGAACAGAACGGGATCTCCACCGAGCGTAGGATCGAAGATCCCGACCTTTGCTATCCGTTCAACAGCGATCATCAACAGCGTGATTGCAAGGACAGGCGTATTAAGAACCAGGACCACGCTGTTCGCATACATTGACCAGATGAACATTGGCAAGCGAAACCAGGTCAGGCCGGGAGCGCGCATGCGATGAATCGTGGCGATGAAGTTCAGCGCCGTCAAAATTGTCGAGAATCCGGCAATAAATATGCCAACCGCTGCTGCAACCACATAGGTTGTGGAGTAACTGGTGCTGAAAGGTGTATAAAAGGTCCAGCCGGTGTCAACCCCTCCCCTGAATAAAGCATAGACGGTTACGCAGCCGCCCAACATGAAGATATACCAACTCACTAAGTTAAGCTTTGGGAACGCGACATCCTTGGCGCCGACCATCATCGGAATCAGGAAGTTGCCTAATGTGCTCGGAATAGATGGGATCAGGAAGAACCAAACCATGATGATTCCGTGCATCGTAAACAGCTTGTTGTAAGTCCCGGCGCTTACCAGCCAGTTACGCGGTGAAAGCAGTTCCAGACGCATCATCAGCGCGAAGAATCCGCCTAGAAAGAAAAAGACCGTGATCGAAAATGTGTACAGAATGGCGATGCGCTTATGGTCGGTCGTCAGCAGCCAGGAAAGGAGCCCGATTTTCTCGTTCAGATAGTTCTTTTTGATTCTCGCCGCCGCTGCTTGGATCATGTCAACGCTCCTCGACCTGCGAACCGGCGTTCGAGGTCGCGCCGGGCCCGCCAATACCTTTTTGCGTCCCGTATTCAGCAGGGACAGCGCCAGAACTGGACGGCTCCTGTGTGCCAGGCTGCGGCCCCAGGGCTTTGATGTAGGAGATCAGCGCGACTATTTGTTCCTCCGACACCACGCCCGTGAAGTTCGGCATTACGCCTGACGAAAATCCCCACGGAATCTGGGCGTCCGGATCGCGCAATTTTTCGCGTATATAGGAGTCGTCCGCCGCGATCGTTCTTCCCGTTGTAAGCAGGACGGGCCGCATGTAGAGGTTACGAAGATCGGGACAGCGGCCTTGGTTCCCAAAATGGTGGCAGTTTGCGCAACCGAACTGATGAAAATATTTCTCGCCAGTTGAGGCGAGCGACCCTTCCGGCGCGCCTTGCGTCAACCACCTCTGATAATCCGTCGACGACATCGCATATACCCAACCGATCATGCCCGAATGCTTCGTTCCGCAATATTGAGAGCAGAACAAGTGATATTTGCCCGGCTTCGTCGCTTCGAACCACGTTGTGGTGTAACGGTCCGGCAATACGTCCTGTTTGGTCCTGAACGCCGGCACAAAGAAGTCGTGAATCACGTCCTCGGAAGTCATGATCAGCTTCACCGGCCTGTTCACCGGAATGTGCAATTCGTCGATTTCACGCTGCCCCCCAGGATGTTGTATCTTCCACATCCATTGCTTCCCCACCACATACATTGTGATCGCGTTATCAGGCGGTCTCTTGATTTCGAAGTACAATTTTGCGCCCCACACAAAAACAGCGATAAAGAAAATGAATGGGACCACCGTCCACGTGACCTCGACCGGAATGTTGTAGCGGTTCTGGCTTCCAAGCTCGTTTTCGCTTTTACGGCGATAACGGACTGCGGAGTAAATCAGGAATATCGCAATTCCGATCGACACCGCCGCGCAGACGATTAGGAGCAGCATGAACAACAAGTCCACTTGCCCCGCCACGGAAGAGGCCGACTGAGGCAACAATCGGAAATTCGTGATCATAGGCGCGTAACTTCTTTCAATGCTTTCCGATGCTGTCGGAGATCGTGCCGCCAAAGGAAAAGCATCCCGGCCGCCATCAGAACCAGAATGAGAATTGCGCCAGCCTTTAACGTATTGAGCACGAGAGCGCCGTACTTCCCTGTCTTGGGATCGTAGTGATAGCAATAGAGCAGTATTTGGTCCACTGCCGAGCCGATACGATTGTGCGACGCCTCAACCAAGGACAGTTTGAGATCCTTCGGCTCATACTCCACGCCATAGAGGTAACGTGCGACGCGTCCCTCAGGTGTGATGACCATGACTCCGCTGGCATGCACAAACATCTTGTTGACGGGATCCCAGCGGTAGTGAAATCCGATGGCTTGCATCACCGCGCTGATACCGGCTTGGCTGCCCACCAGGAAATGCCAGCCTTTGGGGCCGGCCCTGCTCGAATAACTGTGGGAATAATGATCGCGTTTCAGTGCTGCTTCTGCCGGCGTGTCGGCCGGATCGAAGCTGATGGCTACCACCTCGAAATCCTGGCCGGGCTTCAGCGATAACGGCCTCAGCCCCGCCACCACGCCGCTCAAAATCTGGCTGCACAGCATTGGACAGCGATAGTAAACCGGCGCCAGCAACACCGGTTTCTCGCCGAAGAACGTTCGTAACGGAACCGAAGCGCCGCTCTCATCGCGGAATACCGTGTCGAGCGGAATTTGCGCGTTCAGCCGCTGTTCAATGCCGATACCGTTCAGGTTGGGAGGCAGATATGGACTGGTTGCCGCTTGCGATCCGGCCCCAACCAGCGCCATAGCGATTGGAATGCACAGTATCGATTTCTTCGCGCTCACAAAAACCTTCATCGCGGCTCCGGTTCCACCTTTCCCTCAAAACCCGTTTCCCGTGTACCAGCCTCCGGTTGCGATAGCTCCAGGTTCGGCGGCTTCTTTTGAGGCGGAATTCCGCGTGACGACAGAATGTCCATGGCGCGTCCGATTGGGATCGCAACTGTCCCCTTTGCTTTATCGACCCAGAAGTAATGGCTTAGCTCCCAGTCTTCCCGTGCGCGCATCGCCTTTAAATCTTTGGGGGGCGACGGTTGCAGCCTTGGCTCGGGCGGCATCGGATTTCCGTGAGTCGCTATCGGCAGCGGAGGGGGACTGCTAACGGCGCGTTCATGAGCCAGGTAAGTGAACATAAAGTACAGCAGCGCGATCACAACCCATATCCCGATCAGTAACGAGACACCGGTGATAAACGTGTGCCGCACATCGATGTCGGAAGCCTCAAAGTCAACCTCCTGGTTTCGCAGCTCCCGGTCCTGGGGCGTGTTTTCATTCGCCATGCTGCAATGCCTTTTCGAGATTCGGCGCCTGCAAAGGGAGCAAGGGCCGCTGCTTGAGCTGCCAAACGAATACGGCAATCCAGAGACATCCGATGGATGCCGGCACAACCAAATTCATCCACGTCAGCCGAAAGCCGCGCTGGTAATACGTCGGCATAACGATCCACATCAGATCGACCCACCGCATGAAGATGATGAGGCCGACCACGCAGCATAATGCGGTGACATTGCGTTTCAACGGACGCGAGAGCAACATCAGGAACGGCACGATGAACTCGAGCACGATAAGCATCACGCCCAGCCAGCCCCACGACGTCGCAAATCTGTGCAAGTACCAAGGGATTTCATCGGTCAAATTGCCCGACCAGATGACAATCAATTGCGAGAACTCAAAATACGCCCACAACATCACGAACACCAGCAGCAATTTGCCCAGATCGTGCAGATGCGCCGGTTTGAATCTGCTGGCCAGCGGCTCTCTTCGCGAAAGCAGCGCCATCACGATAATCACGAACGCGAACGACGCCAGGCCCTCCCTAGCTACAAACAGAAATCCCCAAATCGTCGAGAACCAATTGTTTTCGAGAGATTCCGCCCAGTCGACAGTGGCAAAGGTGATCGTGAACACATATATCAGCAGTCCCGCGGCGCTCAGCTTGGCCAGCCGTTTCTCCAACCCGCCTTTCTCGTCCTGCTCGAGGGACCACTTGTTCAGGAAATACATGAAAATGCCCCATATCACGAAGTAAATGATGGCCCGGCCGATGAACATAGACGGGTTCATGTATATGTGTCGATGCCGCAGGACGTATTCATTCCTGACCAGATCCGAGTGCGCCCAATCGTAAAGCCGCGGGATGCCAACCGCTATCGGGATGAATAGCAGCGCGCATAACGGCAGAGTCCGGCTGGCGGATTCAAGCGCGCGGCGCGTCATGATTCCCCATGCGCCGGCCGTCAAGTACTGCAGCATCACGATGCCCATTGACCCAAGCGAGAGCCCGAGCCAGAAAAGGTATCCCATCAAGTACGACCGGAAAAAATCGCCCGGGCTGTAAATTCCGCCGATGATGCTGATGATCCCCAGAACAATTCCGGCGCCCAGCGCAGGAGTGAACACTCGCCGCAGATCCCGTTCCAGTTCGGGCGACACATCAAAGGGGGAGGCCATCGCGCTCATCGTGTGCTCCGTGGCTGCGGCTGATTGCCTTTGCTCAATTGCCCACGCTGATCCGGCGGCACGTCGTTCACGCTGGCGTCCCTGCTAAGCTGCAAAGCCCTCACGTAAGCGACAATCGCCCAACGATCGTTCACGGGAATCTGATCTCCGTAATCGCCCATCGCTCCGTACCCGTTCTTGATCACTTGATAGAGATAACCGGGAGGCGTCTCGCGCAATCGATCGGTGTGGAAATTCGCTGGGATTTTCACGCCGCGTTGCGCAACCATTCCGTTGCCGTCTCCCGTGCGCCCATGGCAGGGACTGCAGTAGATGTCGAAGCGTTCTTGCCCGCGCCGTAGGAGAGTGGAATCTACCTTCAGCGGAATCGTGTCAAGAAATGCGCCGTTCGCCGCGCCGGTGTGAAAGGAATCCGTGTCGCTCAGTTCGTCGCGAGCGATTGTGCCAACGGGAATCGGCCGCGCATCCCGCCCATCGGCGAAAAAGCGGCTGGCGCCCAGCGGTTTGTACTTCGGCTGGTCGTGCATATCTTGCCGGCAAGATATCGTTAGCACGATCAGAGGCGCGAGCATCGCGGCCAAGCTAAATGTCCTCAACTTCCCAAACTCCTATTGGATTGAGACCACGAAGAGATCTGGCCGTCAGCTCCGAGTCGTACAGCGGATCACGCTTCTCAATGCACAGGAAGAAGCGGCTGCTCGTGGCCTGGCTGAACTGCGGCAAATCGAACAACGGGAAATGCGGCCGCGGGAAACCGCACAACGCCAGGGTGCCGAAAAACGCGAATGTCCCCGCAAACAGCACTGTCAACTCGAACAAGATGGGAATGAACATTGGCCAGCTATACAGCGGCCGCCCGCCCACATTGATCGGATAATCGATGGCGGCAATGTAATACTCCATCGTCCAGGCCGTCGCGGACCCTATTAATCCGCCGATCAAAACAATGGGAGGAACGAGGTTCCGGCCAGGAATAAGTTCTTCTAAATCCCTAATCGCATATGGTGTGTACGCTTCAATCTTTCGATAGCCCTCCTGTGTTATTGCGTGCGCCGCTTCCAATATCGCAGTGGGATCGTCGAACTCGGCTACCATTCCGTAAATCTCGAGCTCGCTCATTTCTCTGTCCCTCCACCGGGTCTCGAAAATGGCAACAGTTCACGCACTTCCGACATCGGGATCATCGGGAGGAAGCGCACGAACAACATAAACAGGACGAGGAACATGCCTATCGAGCCCCAAAACGTTGCGTTGTCCCAGAAAGTCGCAACAAAATTTGACCAGGAAGATGGCAGAAAATCGCGGTCCAGAGCCGTAACAATGATCATGAAGCGTTCTACCCACATCCCGACCAGCACCAGCATCGACACGGCAAACAGTGGGATCGGCCTGGTGCGGACTTTGTAAAACCACAACGCCTGCGGAACAATCACATTCAGCAGAATGACTAACCAATAACTCCACGCGTGTGGCCCGACGGCGCGATTGTGCACCGTGTACATCTCGAAACTGTTGCCGCCGTACCATGCAGTGAACGGTTCAATGAGATAGGTGTAGGCCAGAAAAAGTCCGGTCACCAGCATCAGTTTTCCGCAGTTGTTCAAATGGCGCACGGTAATCAGATTCTGCAGTCCATACACTTTGCGAAGCGGAAGACCCAGCACCAGCACCATCGCGAATCCGGAATAGATCGCTCCCGCGACGAAGTACGGCGGAAAAATCGTGGAATGCCAACCGGGCAGAATAGCGATCGTGAAATCGAAGCTGACTACCGTATGTACCGAGAGCACCAGCGGTGTGGCAATGCCGGCAAGCAATAGGCATGCCGTCTTGTGCAGCTTCCAATGATGCGAAGATCCGCGCCAGCCGAATGAGAGCACGCCATAAAAGCCTTTCTGGAACCCGCCTGCCGCGCGGTCCCGCAGCGTGCCGAGATCGGGGATCATCCCGATGTACCAGAACAAGACCGAGATCGTGAAGTATGTCGAAACCGCGAAGACGTCCCAAACTAGCGGGCTACGAAAGTTCGGCTGCGCAGTCATGGTGTTGGGGTAGGGAAGTATCCAGTAAAAGATCCAAGCCCGGCCCAGATGGAGCAAAGGAAACATCCCGGCGCACATCACGGCGAAGATGGTCATCGCCTCCGCGAACCGGTTGATGGAACTACGCCATCCTTGATTCATCAGCAGCAAGAAGGCAGAAATTAGCGTGCCCGCATGGCCGATTCCGATCCACCAGACGAAATTCGTGATGGCAAATCCCCAGCCGACCGGAATTTCCACGCCCCAAATGCCGATGCCTTTGGCGAGCAGATATGAAACCGCGATTCCGAACACGATAAACAGGAACAAACCGAATCCGAAAGCGCACCACCAGAAAAGTGGCGTCTTGCGCGTCAATACAATCGAACTAATCTGGTCGCTGACCGATTCGAAAGTAGTGCTCGGCGCCACTACCTCTAAAGGGTTGTTGGGATCCAGTGGCCGAGCCGCCTGGCGTTGCCGTTCTTCAAGCGCGATCGACTCAGGCACTCTGAAACTCCGGGTTCGGATTGCGAAGCTCGCCCAAATAAGTCGTTCGCGGCCGTGTATTCAGCTCCGCAAACATGGCGTAGTTCAGTTTTTCGGCTTTTAGCTTGGCGACTCGATTGTGTGAATTATTCTTATCGCCGAAAACAATCGCTTGCGTCGGGCAAGCCTGCATACACGCGGTCTGAGTCTCGCCATCGCGAACGAAGCGGCCCTCATTCTCCGACCTGATCTCCGCCTCCCGAATGCGCTGCACGCAGTACGTACACTTCTCCATCACTCCGCGGCTCCGCACCGTCACATCCGGATTGCGCTGCATCTTCCAGGTCTCCGAGCTCCAATCCTGAAACAGCATGAAATTGAAGCGGCGCACCTTCCACGGGCAGTTGTTGGAGCAATAGCGCGTTCCGATACAGCGGTTGTAGATCATGTCGTTTAGGCCGTCGCTGCTGTGGTTTGTGGCCTGAACTGGACAGACCAGCTCGCACGGAGCGTTTTCGCATTGCATGCATGGCGTCGGACAGTAATAAGCAGTCGGGAAGTTGATATCGCCCTCGTAGTAGGTATCGATTCTCAGCCAGTGCATGGCGCGGCGCGCGAGCACCTGCTCCTTCCCCACCACCGGAATATTGTTCTCCGCCTGGCACGCGACCACGCACGCCTGGCAATTGACGCACGCCGTCAAGTCGATGGACATGGCCCATGCATAACCCCGGTAATCCCACTGCGGATAAAGAGTCAGGTTGCCCGCAGGCTCGTGCTCGGTCTGCTTTGCGAAGTCAGGGTCCTTTTTGTACCCCTCCAACGTATTTCGAATCACCACGTCGCGATGCTCCATGGACTGATTCAATTGCGTGGTCGCAAGCGGATACGGTATATCCAGCTTCCGCAGCTGCACGCCGGTTCCGGTCCATAGCGCGTCCGAGGTGCGCACAGCGTAGGCGTTAAAGCCCGCGCCGTTGCCCGCCCGCCCGGAATGCCATCGGCCCCAGCCGAGATCTACCGTGATCGATTCATCCGGCTGACCCGGCAAAATCCAGACGGACCCTTCCACGCTGCGGCCCCGGTATATCAGTTGAACGTGCTGCTGGTTCTCGAATCGGAGCTGCTTGGCTGTTTTAGGGCTCAAAAAGATCGCGTTATCCCAGGTCAGCTTGGTCATCGGATGCGGTAGCTCCTGCAGCCACACGTTGTTCGCATAGCGGCCGTCATACATGTACAAATCTGGTCGGAAGACGATCTCAATTCCGCCCGCGGATAACGGCTGTGGAGTGCCGAAGTTGCTGTTTGGCGACAAAGTCAGCGCAGGCAGCGCGGAATTTGCAATCAGCCCGTCGTGCACCGACTTCCGCCACCATTCTTCGAAGTCCTTTGCGCCGCTCTGCCCAGACCAGTACGCGCGCACAATCTCGTAAGAAGAACGCCCGGGAAATTGCAGCATGGCATCCAGGATCTGAAGATGCGAATGCGAGCCTGGGTAAAGCGGTGCGATTAGCGGCTGAATGATACTGACCGTGCCGTCAAGCGACCGCGTGTCGCCCCAGTCTTCCAGAAAATGTGGCTCCGGAATGTGCCAGGTCGTTTTCAACGAGGTCTCGTTGAACTGAGTTGCCGAGTGGATGGATGTTTTTACTTTTTCCATTCCGGCGGTAAATTCGAAATCGACAGGAGCGTTGTAAACCGGATTGCCTCCCAAGATCAGCAGCAGATCGACATTCCCGGCATTCATATCGCGCGAAAGCTCGCGTATGGATTGGATCTGATCGACCGGCTGCACTTCCAGCGGGCTCGTGTAAATCACCGTTTTGCCCGCATTGCCGAGCTCGGCGTTCATGGCATGAGCGAGCGCGTGCACAGCCGGAGATTGATGCTCGCCCGGGATGATCGCGCTGCCGCCTTTGTGCGCTTCGAGATCGCGCGCCAACCGAGTTACCCAAAATTGGTACGCGCCATTTCCTGCGACTGTCCCGTTGACGCCGAGCGCACCCGCCAATTCGCGTGCAAATTCTTCCACCTCGGCATAGCGCAATGGCAGCCGGTGATCGGCCTTCCCGCCGGTAGCGGTCATGGTGCTCTCGACGACATACAAGCGGTTCATGTCCAGCCGGTCGCCCTGCCGCCGCCGCATCGCAAAATCGCGGGCATAACGCGTCGACCCCGGGCCACATGCGAGAAAATCCGCATCGAGCGAAACCACGATGTCGGCCGTGTCTAGCTTGTAATACGTGTGGACCGGTTTGCCAAACACCATTTGCGCCGCTGCTCGCGCCGAGTGCGGCCCCGCGGGATCGTATTGGTGCCACTTGGCCGCTGGAAATTTCTTGAGCACGGCCTGGATCTGTGCTCCTAGGGTCGGGGAGATAATCGTTTCACTCAGAATGCGCAATCCCGCGCCATGGCGATCCTGAATCGGGCCGATAGCCTGCTGCCAGGCCGATTGAAACGAATCCCAATCCTGCGGCAGTCCAAGGTGAATAATCTCTTTGGCGCGATCCGCATCGTACAAATCCATCAAGCAGGACTGCGAGTGAACGCCGGTCGCGCCAAGGCTGGCCGGATGATCCGGATTCCCTTCCACCTTAGTGGGCCGCCCCAAGTGGCTCTCGACAATCACGCCTTCCGCAATGCCGTTCACCGGCGCCGCTGTCGCGTAATATTTCGGCCTGCCAGGGACCACGTTCTCCGGCGGATCGGTATAGGGCATGATGACCTCGTCCGGCTGCCGCGTGCACCCGGTCACCCCGGCCAACGCCATCGACCCAGCCATCAGCGCAAGAAAGCGGCGTCTACTAGCGCCCGAAAACTCGATGCCTTCTTCGGAAATCTCTTCCTGCTCGGTTTCTTCGATGTGTCCCTCGAACTCCTCCGGCGTGCGCCATAGACCAGGTTTCGGGCCTTGCATCAACGCTTCTAGCGGAACGAAATCGTGATTGGGCATAGGTTTCACCGATGGCACGTCGAACAGCTTGTCAGGCTCTGGATGTGATATTCGCGAACCAGACGCCTTCCGAGTGCGATCTGATCGGGAGGCGGCGTGTACTCCATCGAAAACACCTGATCGCGCGGCCGCACGTATCGCTCAGGATGGCGATGACAGTTCAGGCACCACTCCATCGTCAGCGGCGCCGCTTGCCACATCAACGGCATCTTGTCCACGCGCCCATGGCACGTTGAGCAGCCGATGCCGTGATGCACGTGGATACTGTGATCGAAGTAGACAAAGTCAGGCAGGTCGTGTACCCGAGTCCACTCGATCGATTTGCCGGTGCGATAGCTTTCACGCACCGGTTCAAGCATTGGACTAGTCGCCCACATCTGCGAGTGGCAGTTCATACAAATCTTCGTCGCCGGAATATTGGCAAATGAGGAATTCTCTACCGTTGTGTGACAATACCGGCAATCGATGCCTAACCCGCCGACGTGATGCTCATGGCTGAACGGAACAGGCTGTTCTCTCGGAATGTTTTGCATCATTTCGTAAGGCGATCGCACCACCAGATATCCCAACCAGCAAACGATCACAAGGGCCGCAACAATTCCGAGAATTGTGAACCTTGCGAATGTGTTGGCGCTTCGTGAGAAGTACTGGGGCATCAGAAGTGAGTTTTGTTTCCGCAGGCCAAAGGTAACGAAGACGCGATCTCGCAACGGAACCCTGACCGGCAGGGAGGCGCGCCTTCAACCCAATGTCCAGTTTCCTCTTCAATTACTCTGACGAAACTGCTTACAGTAACTACACGTAGTGCATAAAAATCAGCCATGGAACTCTAGAACAAGTCTTTTCTCCAAAGTGGTCCTTGCGAAAAGATATTGCTGTGCCTTTTGTCACGAATGCTAACCGCGAGTCTTATTTCTCGTAACTGTTCCTATCCGTGACGCCTCGCCGTATCCGCTGTTACTGACAAAAACACGGCCTCAAAAAAAAAGACCGCGTTTTAACCGCGGCCTTGCTCCAAAAACGGCTCTTGTATGTGCGAAACACAGGGTCTATGCGTGCGAGACCGGGGATGCGTTGATTCTCGCAGCCATTGTCGCGCTGGCGATCGACAGTACAAATACAATCACGCCAACGCACAAACTGTTAATAAATCGCCCCTCAGCGCCTGTATAACCGTAGATCCACGGGGAAAAGAACGCCCAAATTCCGAGCACGGTGTTACACCAACTCAGAGCAGGCGAGTAGGCCGGGCGCCCCACACGAATGCATCCGAGGATGAAGATAACCGCGCCCACGATCCAGGAATTCCAGGCATTGGGATGGCTATAAGCGCCGTATACCCAAGGCGACACAAAAAACCAGATGCCGGCAAGCAGAACGATTGTGCTTGCCGCCCTCACATTATTCAGCCGGGCATTGGGAGCGGCAGCCGAGCCGCTGTTTGTCGACTCACTCGATGTCATGATTTCAACCTCCTACTTATGTAGACGTTTCTAACCTCGCTCAAGTTAGCCTACTACTTACTCAGTTACAAAGTAGCTGCGAATGATACACGCGAAGAAACCCGCTCTCGCCGGAAAGGTACAATTAGATTTTCCACTTACCTCGCCGAATAGGATGTCCTGATCATGATCGCAGCCAGTCGAGGTCATGTCGCTACCGACCGGGTCGCAGCGCTTCGGCAGAGTGACTTTTTCGCCAGCTTAACAGACGATCTCTTAAAGAAAATCGCTGAATTCGCGGTTGTTAGGCATCTCGAGCGCGGTCAAATTCTGTTTTCCGAATACGACAAAGCATCGGGATTATACGTGGTCATCAGCGGTGAGCTTCGATCCGTCCGGCAAAGTGCCGACGGTCGCGAACAGGTACTGTCGACCGAGCGCGCTGGCGCCATTCTCGCCGCCGCTCCCGTTCTGACCGAAGGAAAGTTCTTCAGTACTGTGATTGCTGATACATCAGCCGATGTCTTACGCATTGAAAAGCGGCACTTCTACGAGCTCTGCAACGAGCACACAGAACTCCTATGGAAGCTCGCAACGGCGCTCGCGCACAAGGTCCGAAGGTACGCCGAGCTGATTGAAACGCTGGCCTTGCAAAATGTAGAGCAACGCCTCGCGCGATATCTGCTAACCGTAGCTCAAGACAGAGGAATCCGCTTGGGGGACGGCTGCACATTTGAACTTACCCTGACTCGCGCCGAAACTGCAAGCCGGCTCGGCTCTGCCCGCGAGGTGATTTCGCGCGCTTTCACCCACCTGAATCGAGCGGGGCTGATTCACATGGAGGGTAGAAGGCTCGTTGTGATCCCCAATATTCAAGCGCTAGGCAAGTTCGCCGGCGTTCAACACGAATTGCGCGAAGGAACGTCGGTCTCGAAGATTTCGTGGGAAATGGTGTGATGGACCGATCAGGATTGGCCCGACTTCCTCGCCGCCGGGGCCTCCTTGTTCCAATCGATCGCGTTCATAGCTCGTATGAATTGCTCAAATTCGATTCCGCGATCCGCACACGCTTGCTGTAGCGTCTTGTTCGCGTCACCGCTCGCCATACCAAACCTTTTGAGCACGAGCGCTGAACTCGGGATGGCAGTCAACAAATTGGCCACCGTGGTGTCCGGATCGACTTTCACACGACCGTCTCCCTTAAATACGTCCGCATCGACGGACAGCAGCGTCGAACGCGCCCTCAGTCAAATCATGGGGCGGTTCGCTTTCGAAAACAGTGTTTTTTGTCACAAAACAGTGCCGTAAGATTATCGATGGTCGACCCTCAGTCTGCCACATCCGACCCACTGAGCTACACGCGATCATCTATGAGAGCGCTGTCGCTGTCAACCCGTTTTTCTGATCCTAAATCGGTGCCGCAGGCACCGATCGATTGAGGTTTGGATACACTCCATGCAGCCGGACGGAAGACAGGGCAACACTGGAGAGTGACCCGAGCGCCGATCCGGACCGGGATGGAGCGGGAGTAGCAGCTCCCGCCTGTTCGAAGAAGAGAAGGGCCCGTCCCGGCCAAAGCGTTAAACTCAATCGCTCTATGAGGAGCGAAAGGCCGGATGATTCACCTCCTTTTGAGTTCGTCCAAGCTTGCCCTGACGTCTGTCTCGTCCACGAGTCATCTATCCGCCCTGACATCGGGCATGAGCATCTTCGCCCCGGGTTTCGCAATCACAGACACAGCCTCCAAGGCTAGAATCGCCGCCGCGCTTACCCGTGCTTGGACGAAGACATCGCGCTAAAGCGTGACAGCTCTGCTGCCATCGTTACCGGCGCCGG
>DATBEF010000084.1:0-9893 GCA_036269625.1 Bryobacteraceae bacterium
GATCCCGCGCAGGGGGTACCGCCCGCACTAGCCACCGGCCAACGGCTCTGGCAGAATAGGTAAACTGCATTGGAGTAGTTTTTCGTGAAGACAGTCGCTTCTCTCGTTCTTTCTATTTGTTTACTGGCCGGGGCGCTCAGAGCCGACAGCGGTCAGATGTCGCCCGAGGAGAAACGGGTGCTCGAGATGACGCCGGGGGTCGTCCTGGTCGTCGTCAGCTATAAGGTCCAGCTTGCCATCCCCAGGAAAGATGCGGAGCCGCTCATCCAGGAGTATCCGCTCACGCTCATGGGGAGCGGATTCCTATATCGTTCGGACGGGTACCTGATCACCAATGGCCACGTGGTGGCCGATGCCAACGTGAAGGACGCTCAGGCGCAGCAGGCCCGAGCCGAGCGCATCATCGAATACGTAATGGGAGCGCTCGAACATAAGATAGGCCGCAAGCTCACCGACCAGGAAGTGCATTTCGTCGCCAGCCACATCAGCACGTCCACGCCCCAGATCCGTGTCTTGCTGAACAACAAGATCGGTTACAACGGCGAAATCAAAGCCTACAGCGATCCCACGGGCGTGGGCAACGGCAAAGATGTCGCCATTCTGAAAATCGACGGTAACAATTTGCCCACGGTGAGGCTCGGCAACTCCGACGATGTGCATATTGAAGAGCCGATCACCGTAGTCGGCTATCCGGGCGTGGCTTCGCCGTTGAATTTCGATTGGATCGGAATGGAATCGGTTACGGTTCCGAGCGTCACGAACGGACACATCTCGGCCAAGAAAGTGGACTATAAGGGCACGCCGGTGCTGCAGTCGGACGCGGCCATCACGCATGGCAATAGCGGAGGCGCGGCGTTCAATGAGCGGAGCGAAGTCATCGGCATTCCTACTTACGGCAGTAACGAAGCGGCCGGGTTCAACTTTTTGGTGCCGATCAACACGGCGCTCGAGTTCGTAAGGCAGGCTGGCGCAGCGCCGCAGAGTGGCGCCTTCGACAAGGCTTGGTCAGAGGCGCTGGACGCGTACTCGGCCGGCAAATGGCAATCCGCGCGAGCGCTTCTGACCGACGTGTTGTCCCTGATGCCCAATGAGCCGGACGCGTTGCGGCTGCAGGCCATAGCGGCCCAACGTGCTCGTGATGAGAACATGTTCAGCCGTATGGCGGAGGGCGGCATGGTGCTGCCTATCCTGGGCGTCATCATTGTGATCGCCGCGGCCGTGGCCATCTGGCTCATCGTTTCGGTGCGAAAAAAGACGCCCGCCCTGGCACTTGCCGGAGCGCCGGGATTTTCCGCCGTCCCAATTGCGAGCATACCCCTTTCGGCTGGTTCTTCGCCGGGGCCGCCGCCTCTTCCTAAACCGCACCTGCCGGAAAATGGATCGGGCAATTTCGGCAGTCTGCATGTTACGGCAGGTTCGCTCAACGGAAATCGCTTCCAGGTGCCGAAGAGCGGGTTGCTGATCGGGCGTGACGCGGCCAAGTGCAATATCGTGGTTGCGGACGAGACGGTTTCGAAGGAGCACGCCTGGGTTGTGCCGCTCGATAACGAGGTGGTTGTTATCGATCGGGGGTCCTCCAATGGCACCTATATCAACTCCGCCGACACGCCCCGCGTGAACAAAGTAGCTTTGAAGAACGGCGACCGTGTTTTCATCGGCAAAAAAGGCGCCGCTGTGCTCACCTATTTCCGTTAGAGTGACGAGAGGTTCGTAATAATGCCGAAGTTTTGCAACAACGGGCACCAGATGGAAGATACCTGGGAGATCTGCCCCTACTGCCAAAGGACTGGCTATCAGTCTATCGGCGGATCGGCCGGGCCGTTGAAGACCCGCCTGGAAGTCGAAACTCAGCCCGCCATACCGACCGGAGCCGCCGCCGCGCGGAAAACGGTTTTGCTGACCGACCAGCGCACGCGCGGGGCAATAGTTGGTTGGCTGGTGGCGATGAATGGGGAGCAACGCGGCGAGGATTTTCGCCTCCGTGAAGGGCAAAACATCATCGGATCAGCCGGGGACGCCGACATCATACTCAAGGACTCGTCCGTTTCCGGCAGGCATGCCAGCGTTCGCCACCGCGATCAGAAATTCTTGCTGACCGATCTAGACTCGCTGAACGGCACCTTCGTGAATGAAGACCGCGATGCAGCCGCTCGTGCCGAACTGAAGGACAGCGACGTGATCAGGATTGGCGGCGTTAGCCTGAAGTTCAAAGCGCTATGAAAAGGTCTTCTGCGCGAAGGTAGTTGGGATGAAAATCCGATCTGATGTTGAGCTGGCTAACCTGACGGACGTCGGCTGTGAACGGACCGCGAACGAAGACTACTACTGCTACGTTGAGCCGGACGAAGAGGACCAGTTTCTCCGGCGCGGGCGCTTGGCGGTGGTTGCCGATGGCATGGGCGGCCATACTGGCGGGCAAGTGGCAAGTGGCTTGGCAGTCGATGCCTTGCGCGACACTTTTCTAGACGAAAATGCGCCAGTCGATCCCCAGGCGGTCTTAGTCGCGGGATTTACCCGAGCCCAACAGGCCATAGTCGGCGAAGCCGCTCTGCGGCCTCAGTTGAATGGCATGGGGACGACTTGCACCGCCGTGATCGTTCGAGGCGGAGAGCTCATTTACGGTCACATCGGCGATAGCCGGTTGTACCTGTTGCGTGACGGTTGGCTGACCCAATTGACTGAAGACCATACGCTGGTCAATCACCTGGTGAAATCGGGCGCCATCACGTCTGAACAGGCAGCTGTCCATGAAAAGCGCAACGTGCTGACGGCGGCGCTCGGGATGCGCTCCGATCAAGTAGCGGCCGACTTCTCAAATGAGCCCGTGCAGCTTCGGGAGCACGATGTAATCGTACTCGCCAGCGACGGACTCCACGGCTTAGTCTCTTCCGAGGAAATCCGCACCGCGGTGAGCACACAAGCTGCTTACGAAGCCTGCCACACGCTGGTCAACCTGGCCCGCCAGCGCGGCGGCCCGGATAACATTACCGTTCAGATCCTGAAGATCCTGCGGGAGCCCGCATGATAGGACAGCAACTAGCCAACTACCGCATCCTCGAAAAGTTGGGCGAGGGTGGTATGGGCGTCGTTTATAAGGCGATCGATCTGAACCTGGACCGTGTGGTCGCTCTTAAGCTTCTCTCGTCCGATCTGGCGGCCTATCCCGAACTTACTGAGCGGTTCAAATCAGAGGCGCGGCTGCAGGCCACATTGAGCCATCCGAACGTAGCATTGCTCTACACGTTTTTCTTTTGGGAAGGCAGCCCGGCAATTGTGATGGAGTTCATCGAAGGCGAGACCTTCCAGCGCATGATCCGCGACCGAGGTTCCCTTCCCCCCTCAGACGTCGTGCCCCTTTTCAAACAAGCTCTCATGGGAGTAGGGGCGGCGCACCGGCGCGGTATTGTCCACCGCGATATTAAGCCGGCCAATATCATGCTTAGCCGGAACGGTCTCGTGAAAGTCATGGATTTCGGTATCGCGAAGGCCGTGGGCGGCGCCGGCGCCGGTCTCACCCGAACCAACACGGCCATGGGAACGTCCTGGTACATGTCGCCTGAACAGGTTCTGAATCGTCAGGTCGATGCGCGTTCCGATATCTATTCGCTGGGCGTAACGCTTTACGAAATGCTATGCGGCCAAGTACCGTTCCACGCGACCAGCGAATTTGAGATCCAACGCGCCCACGTCAACACAGTACCCGCGCCCCCGAGCGTGCATTGTCCGAATATTCCGCCCCATTTAGTAGCCGCCGTTTCGAGGGCGCTTGAAAAAGATCCGGACGCGCGCTTCCAATCGGTTGAGGAGTTCAGCGTGGCATTAGGCGCGATTTCATTCGAAACGTCAGCTCCCGCTCCAGCCGTGGTCCGCACGCCGACGCCTGTTCCGACGCCGCGTACGCCCGTCCCAATCCCCCGCACCCCTGCGCCCGTGTCCTCCGCTGGCATTACGCCCCAACCGCCACCTGTTGACGTCCAGCCAAAGACACCGCCACCGCTTCCAGTTTTCACTCCCAAAGTCAGCAACCGTCGTTGGGTACCGCCCGCGGTGATTAGCGGTGTAGTCGTGGCCATTCTTTGTGTAGGCGGATTGATGTACTCCAATTCGGCCGCGCAGGAACGCGAGCGAGCGCGCGAAGAGGCAGTGCTGACCGAGCAACGGGCCGAGCAACAGCGCCAGGCCGTCGCCGACCAAGAGCGCCGGAACCGCGAGGCAGCCGAGGACCAGCGCAATACCGAAGCTTTGAAAGAGCGGATTCGAGAAGAAGGAGGTGGGGAAAGCGGCCAGACAACTCCGTCGAGTCCTGCGGCCAACGAGCCTTCGCGTACGTCTACCCCGGATAGCCAGGAGGCGCAGGCCACCGATTTATCAAACGCTTTGGGAGGCGCAACCGTTCCTGCCCCAAATCCAACCAGTCCTGCCCCCAATAGAAGCCGTCCTGCGCCCAATAATGGGCCCACTAATTCGGGCCAGGCCGATCGAACTCCGGCCGGCAGCGTGGCCGGCCTATGGAAAGGCACTTACGTGTGTATGCAGGGACAGAATAGTGCGGAAATGTTGATTTCCGCCAGACCGGCTGGTGTCGTGACAGCCTTGCTGGCTTTTCGGGTGCCAAATGCCAAGCCCGGATCTTATTTAATGGCGGGCGGCTTCGATCAATCCACCGGGCAAATCAACCTGCATTTTACGCGATGGATTAACCATCCGCTTAACTATTTTCCAGCTAACCTGACAGGTATAGCGGATCTGCGTCAAGGCGTAATACGCGGGCAGGTGGTTGGCCCCGGATGCGGCAATTTTGAACTGTGGCGGAATCGCTAGGGATTCGTAAATGCGAACCCCTCTGAAACTGAGCCGCGATCGTCAGGAAGCGGTTTCAACGGAGCGCAGTGCGGCTGAAGTGAGGAGTTAAGTACGGATGGTTGGAACTGAAGTTGGCGGCTATCGAATTGAAGCGAAAATCGGCGAGGGCGGCATGGGGACCGTGTACCGCGCCATTGAAACAAATCTGGAGCGACGCGTCGCCGTCAAGATTCTCAACGCGGATCTAGCCCATAATGCCGCGATCGCTGAACGATTCAGGTCGGAAGCACGCGCCCAAGCGAACCTCAACCACACCAACATTGCCGTCCTCTACAGCTTCGTGATGCACGACAACAGGGCCATGATGGTGATGGAGTACGTTGAAGGCGAAACGTTCCAGCAGATCATCGAACGGCGCGGCCTGATCCCCAGCAATGAAGCCATCCCGTGGTTTAAGCAAGCCCTTTTGGGCGTGGGCGCCGCCCATCGCATGGGCGTCATCCATAGAGACATCAAACCCAGCAATTTGATGCTGAACAGCCACGGCATCGTGAAGGTGATGGACTTCGGGATCGCCAAGGTAATCGGCGAGCGCGGGCTGACGCGCACCGGTTCGCAAGTGGGCACCGTCTACTACATGTCGCCGGAACAGATCAAGGGCGAGCGGGTGGATGTTCGGTCTGATATCTATTCGCTGGGGGTGACGCTCTACGAGATGCTCACCGCTCACGTGCCGTTCGGGTCGAACACCGATTTCCGCGTTCTGACGGATCATGTCCAGACGCCGCCGCCATTGCCCACGACGTTTTATCCCTATATTCCGAAGGGCGTCGAGAACATCGTACTGAAATCGCTCGAAAAGCATCCGGACGATCGTTTTCAACATGTCGAAGAGTTCGGATCGGCTCTGGAACATCCCGAGTTATGGGAAAGCTACATCCCGAAATTCGCCGTAGTACCGGGCGCGCCCGCAGCCTTGGGCGTAACGCCCGTTCCCTACAATCCGAGTGCCCCGACCTACGCAGGCGCCGGGCAGACTTATCACGGCGCGACGCCTGCGCCCGCTTCTCCGCCCCCTCCGACACAGTTGTACTCACCGCCGACGGGAGCGGGACTGCCCGCCGTCAACACTCCTGCTCCGATCGGCGCCCCGCCGCCACCGCCGCGCAATTTCCCCACCAAGCTAGTGGCCGGTCTCGGCGCTCTGCTTCTGGTAGCGCTGGCCGCCTTGGGCTTTATCTTGATGCGCCCCAAACCGGTTCCGCCGGAACCGAAACCGATAAGCGGGACCTCTTCGGGAGGAACCGCGATCGCATCAAACCCCAAAGCAAGCGACGACATGCACCCGCTCACGCCTGGAAACACCGGAGCGTCGGACGATACGGGCGGACAAGCCCCTGGAAGCGCGGCTCCAGCCTCCTCCTCACAATCTTCTGCAACCACAGCCCATGCGGCGAAGGCGGTTGTACCAAAGCCCGTGCCTGCGCCCGCGCCCGCGCCGGAATCGTCGCCCGCCCCTACGCCTACGCCTGCACCTGCACCCGTCACGCCCGAACCCGTCGAGGCGAATCTTCTCATTCCCTCCGGCACCGCCATCGGCGTCCGCACGCTCGGTAAGATTGACGCCGCCATTGCGACCAAAGGCCAGAGTTTCAGGGCAAGTATAGATGCCCCGGTTGTCATTGACGGAAAGGTGGCGATTCCCCGCGGCGCCACTGCTTTTATCAGGCTGATCAGCGAGTCAAAGGGGGGCCATTTCCGAGGTGCGCCGAAGGTTGAATTCGAACTCGCCAGTGTTACCGTGCACGGTAAGACGTATCTTGCCAATACGACCTCGGATGAAGTCACCGCTGCCGGTCGCGGAAAACGAACCGGGAAATTCGCGGCGATTGGCGGAGCCGTAGGAGCGGTTGTTGGTGGTATCACGCATGGCGGTAAAGGGGCTGTCGAAGGCGCCGCAGCCGGTGGAGGAGCGGGCGCGGGCGCCGCGGGCTTAACGGGAGATAGAGGCATGACCGTGCCCTCCGAATATCAGCTCAGCTTCAATTTGAACCAGCCGCTTACCGTGTCGCGTTAACTTGTGTGGAGTCTAAGACGCCGTAGACATTGATGCCGTCATCATAGGTCGGAACGTATACCCTGCCCGCAGCGACCAGCGGCGGAACGAACTTAACCAATGTGCCCAGCCGGTCGCGCGTAAGCTGCTGTTCGCTGTTCCAGATCTCATGCAGATTTTGAGCATTGAATGCATGCAACACACCCATCGCGTTCCCATGATCCGCGCTTCGGCTCCGAGTCGCAGTTGCCCACAACACGCCGGTTCCGGCAATCTTGCCATTCGATGACACGATGAGAGCGCCGCCGGGAGAGCCATGCGAGGCCACGGTCCCGGTGGCGAAAGCGACCGGATCAAACATGCCCCCTTTACGCCGAAAGGCTTTTGGGAAACCAGTTTCACACCAAATAAACAAGACTCCTCCTTCCGGTCCCTCCCAGTAAACCGGTCCGGCCATCACACGGCCGCTCTTTAAATCAAGCATCTGGATGATGCCAGTATCTTTGGCAGTTAAACCGCCTAGTTCGTTCGCGTCCAGCAGGAACACGGCGCCGTGCTTGTTGCCGCAAACCAGAATGTTGGTGCCGGGGATCAGGAGTGGACCAGTCGACCCGACATCTGCATCGCTCCTGTTCAAGTCGTCGTAATCGGCAGGCGTGAAGTAGCCACCGGCATTTAGGCCCGCGCTGCTCGCCGTGAGTCTCAGGACCGATGACCCGAAGTTCCTGTTGCCGTCCCAGCCGCCGTTGCCAATCTCAAAATAGAGGCGCCCTCTTGTATCCAGAGCCGGACCGCGGCCGGATTGCCATATGCCGCCCTCCCTGAAATCCGGAGTCGTGCAGAACACGCCGGTTTGCTTCAGGCTCGCCGCATCGTATGTCATGATCCACCCGTGATAAGGCTCCAGATCCTCATGTGACGCCCACGCGATAACAACGCTTCCTTTCACGAGCGCCAAAGCCGCACGTTGATTGCCGGCGCGCGCATCGAAGTGAACCATGCCATTCACCGCATCGGGCGCAATGCCTTTCACCTCAGCTTCAATCACTGTTGCCGGTACGGCATCCTCGCCGTCTTTCAACCGCACTTTATGTAAACGCTGCACGTACCGGCCTCTCTCTTTCGTGCGCGCGACCAGATAGATCACGCCAGCCGATCTGTCGATCACCGGCGTTCCTTCAATACCCACGTTGCCGACAATATTTAAGTCGTTGCTGTTGGTGATGTCCACAACGGGCACGGGCGTAACGCCCGCGAGTTCATTGGTGAAGTCGCGCATCCAAAGCGGGGCTCCGCCGTGTTCAGCATCGAAGGCGTACAGCTTGTCATTCATCGTCGCGGCAAAGACGACATTGTGCACGCCCTTCCCCGAAACTTCGACCGACCTTACATACAGGGGCTGCGCATACACCGCGCCATCCACATAGAGACTGGACAACTTTCCGAAATTGGCCACATTCACATTCGAGGCGTTGAGGGTCGTCTCCTCGCTATCGGCGCCGGTTGTGAACTGGTCGTAGCGGTTCGTGAGCACATCCAGATCCGCTGCCAGACAGACTGCGGCCAAGGCCGTCAGAACAACTATTCGAGGCTGAACCATCGTATTCGTAGTGTAGTAACGAGGAATGAATTTTCAATCGATAGACTGGAAGCACCGCATGCCATCCTCACGACGATCTCTTCTGATGGGCAGTTTGGCGTCCATTCCGGCTCTTCTCTCGCGGCTACAAGCTGCCGAGTCGGCGCGCGTAGGCATGATACCGGATGCCGGAGCAACTCAAGTTTCGATTGAGGAAAAAGCGCCGCTACGCCGCTACCTCTCCGACGCGATGGGGTGCGAAGTAAACCTGATCATTCCAACGAATTACAACGCTACCGTCGAGGCGCTGGGCAATGGGAGCCTCGATTTCGCTTACCTAGGCGCATTGACATATGTCAAGGCCCACGAACTCTATGGCGTTATCCCGCTGGTGCAAAGAGCGGCCGATCAACGCTTCCATTCGCTCTTCATTACTCAAACCGCTTCGCCAATCCGCAAGCTAGGCGATCTAGGTGGTAAGAGTTTCGCTTTCGGCGATATAAATTCAACCAGCGGGCACCTGATACCTTACGCGGAGATGAAGCAGGCCGCCATCGATGTGAGCCAAATGAAGGTTCGATATACCGGCAGCCATCCCGCAACGGCAAAGGCCGTGGAAGCCGGAACCGTGGATGCCGGCGCTTTGGACGAAACGGTTTTCCATACCATGGTTTCGGACGGTAAGGTGGACGGGAGCAAAGTGCGCATATTCCATACGTCGGCGCCGTTCGTAGATTATGTCTGGGCGGCTCGGAAAGATTTAGAAACGGGTGCGCGAGAGAGATTCGCAGGCGCTTTTTTGAGCCTCAAGAACGGTAAGAACGAGGCTATTCTAAAGATCTTGCGCGGCGAAGATTTCGTACGGGCCGACGATAGCGAATACGCGAATATCCGGAAAATCGCCCGCGATCTGGCGCTGCTCTAACGCTGGGACATGTCGAATCTTCTCGAGATCAACGGCCTGGTTGCGAGATACGACGCTCGCCAGAATGTGCTCAACGGAATCTCGTTGTACGCGGCCCCGACGGAACGCATAGCCGTTGTCGGCCCAAGCGGTTCCGGGAAAACAACGCTGTTCCGAGCGATCAACGGCTTCGTTCCCGCGGTCTCCGGAAGCATCCGGGTTGCGGGAATAGAAGTAACCCGACTTCGCGGCGCTGCGCTCCGGCACTTGCGCAGCCGCATCGCCGTTGTTTCCCAACGTCATGACTTGGTGGATGAACTGCGCGTGTACCAGAACGTCATGGCCGGAGCGTTGGGGCGCTGGTCTTCGCTTCACGCGCTCCGCTTTCTGTTATGGCCACGGGCCAACGAACTGGCACATGCCGAAGCTGCGCTCAAACACGTCGGCTTGGATCACAAGCTTCGCGTGCGCACCGCCGGACTTTCCGGAGGCGAGCACCAGCGGGTCGCCATCGCAAGGGCGTTGGTCCAAGACCCATACCTGATGTTGGC
>DATBEF010000197.1:0-4273 GCA_036269625.1 Bryobacteraceae bacterium
CAGTCGGGCTGCGGGCATCGAATTGCCGATGATGCTGAAGAAAGTGTGCCGAAAAGCGTGTTGCACTTGCCGGAAGCATGCAAACATATGTGCCACATGCAGAGCCGATTCGAAGCGCCGTGAATCGCGAAAGAAGAAATGATCCCAATCGGTGGCGAAGCGGTCATAAAATCGCCAGTCGGGCTTTGGCGCGGCAAAATCCGGATAGTAGCGTTCAAAGACTAGGTACTGCGCCGAATCCTCATAGATGGCCAGTTCGTCAGGATGAGCGTCCACGTTCCCGGCAATCCGCGAACGAACCTTTTCGACGACCGGGTCGAGGCGAGCGCGCAATCGGGCCAGATTCGGCGGAACCGCGTCCGGTTCCGTGACCGAGGCGCTCCAGACAACACTACGGGAGACGAAATCACGGCCGAGGGCAGCACGTTCGTACTCGGTCCGCTCCGGCAGGAAAGGGTTGGAATATGCCAGCCCGGCGACGGCGGTCAGGAAGCGGCGCTCCGGCTCAGTCAGCAGAGGCATTGCGGAGATTGTACATGGAATAGCATTGCTTGTACCCATTCCCGTAGAACTTCTCTCCTAAACAGTTGAAAACACATGGCCCGCTGAAAGGGCCACTCTTTTGCCCCAACTAATCGCATGGAGTCGCGAAAATGGCATCGGTCTATTCGTTGAAACCCCGATTTCAGGATTTGCTGCGCCCACTGGCCAGACACTTCGTGTCGAAAGGCGCCACCGCCAATGAGGTGACCTTGTTCGCCGGCGCGTTGTCTGTCGCAGCGGGGGCATTTCTGTCATGGCAACGAACGCCGCGCGGCTATTTCCTCATCCTACCGGTCGCCCTCTTTGCTCGAATGGGTCTCAATGCACTCGATGGTTTGATGGCGCGCGAGTTCCAGCAACAGACGCGCCTGGGCGCTTATCTGAACGAACTCAGCGACGTGGTGTCGGACGCTTTCATGATCCTGCCGTTCGCTCGTGTGCCGGGAATTGATCCATGGTGGATCGGCGTCATGATCATCTTGGCGACGATCTCCGAGATGACCGGGATCCTCGGTGTCGTGATCGGAGCCAGTCGCCGCTACGACGGTCCCATGGGCAAGAGCGATCGGGCCGTCGTTTTCGGGGCACTCGCGAATTGGCTGGGTCTGGAGAAAGCGATTCCTCCTCAGGTGATGCTGATTCCAGGCGCTATCTCGATTCTGATGGCATTGACAATCTGTAACCGCGTTCGCGGCGGTCTTGCCGAAGCGGATTCACTGTGAGGACAAATATGCGTCTCTACGGAGAACGATCTTTCCATGCGCCAGACGGCGCGTCCTTGTTTTACCGGCATTGGCCCGCGACCCGCGATGGTTCCGATGAGCCGCGCGCGATCATCCTCCTGCATCGCGGGCACGAGCATTCCGGCCGTATGCAGCACGTCGTGGACGAATTAGATATGCCTGGTTACGCCATGTTCGCGTAGGATGCGCGGGGACATGGACAGTCGCCTCTGAAGCCGGATGACCGCCCCACGCTCGGCGTTTTTGTCAAGGACCTGGATGCGTTCGCGAAGCACGTGTCGTGTACTTACGGCATCGAGATGGAGAATATCGGCATTGTGGCGCAGAGTGTGGGCAGCGTTCTGGCCGCGACCTGGGTTCATGACTATGCGCCGCCGATCCGGTGCATGGTGCTTGCGGCCCCGGCCTTCCAGGTCAAGCTATACGTTCCATTCGCGCGCGCAGCTCTGGGCCTGGCCGCCCGCGTAAAGCCCGATTTGCAAGTGAAATCCTATGTGAAACCAGCGGCTCTGACTCACGACAACGAACGGATTGAATCCTATGCAACCGACCCGCTGATCACGCGGCCGATTTCTGTCAGGGTGCTGCTCGGGCTCTACTCCACCGCACATCGAGTCATTCGCGATGCGCAGGCAATTCGAGTACCCGTTCAACTCTTGATATCCGGTTCCGATTGGGTGGTTCGGGAGCGGCCGCAGCACGATTTCTTCGAGCGTTTGGGATCACCCGTCAAAGAGAAGCATGTATTTGAGGGCTTCTATCACGACACCCTGGCGGAGCGGGACCGCCATCTTGCGATCGGGAAAGTAAGGGCCTTCCTGACTAAACCGTTCGCAAATCCACCGGTCGCCAGTGCCTGCGACTTCGGATTCACGCACGACGAGTACGCCGCATTGAGTCGGCCACTGCCGGCACTCTCAGTAAGACGCTGGACCTTCGGGATCTCCCGCCTCAGTTTACGAAGCGTCGGACGCCTGTCTGGCGGAATTTGCCTTGGATGCCGAGTTGGCTTTGATTCCGGCAGTTCTCTGGATTATGTCTATCGGAACCGGCCTGGCGGATGCACGCCCGTTGGGAGGCTCATCGACTGGTTCTACCTCAATTCGATCGGCTGGAAAGGTATCAGGGCTCGCAGGGAATATCTTGAGCGCGCTCTGCTCCAGTCCGCCTGGCGGCTCAGAGAAGCCGGCGAGCCTGTTCGCGTGGTGGATATTGCCGCAGGGCATGGCAGATATGTTCTCCGTGCGTTCGGGGCGAATGGCAATCGCGCAGACCAGATCCTGCTCCGCGATTACGACGCGAGCAACGTGAAGGAGGGAACTGCGCTAATTCGGGAGACCGGGATGTCCGGCATCGCGCGCTTTGAACTGGGAGATGCGTTCAACCGCGAATCGCTTGCCGGGCTCGACCCACGTCCGACGCTCGGGATTGTATCCGGCCTTTACGAACTGTTCCCGGATAACGCCCTCGTAAGGCAGTCACTCGCGGGCCTTGCCGATGCGATCCCGAGCGGCGGATATCTGATTTACACCGGCCAGCCCTGGCACCCGCAACTGGAGATGATCGCGCGAGTGCCGTCCAGCCATAACAACGGCAAGCCGTGGATTATGCGGCGCCGCACTCAGGACGAACTCGATCAACTCGTGGCCGAAGCGGGATTCCGTAAAATCGATCAACAGATCGACGACTGGGGGATCTTCACCGTCTCGGTCGCGCGTCGGGTGAGCAAGTGAAGATTCGCGCGACTCTCTGGCTCCTGGTGTTGAGCCCATTTTTTTTCTTAAGCTACGGCTTTGCAAACTGGGTCGCGGCGCGACATCCGAACGTGCCTTTCATTGCATTCGGCTGGGAGCACAGCATTCCGTTTCTTGCCTGGACGATCATTCCGTACTGGTCGACCGATCTGCTCTATGTGGCCTCTCTATTTCTGTGCCGCACGCGGCATGAACTGAATACCCACTCGAAGCGTTTGCTCGCGGTGCAGATATGGTCCGTCACCGTCTTTCTGCTGTATCCACTACGATTTTCGTTTCAAAGACCCGCGGTCACGGGGGTGTTCGGAGGCATGTTCGAGTACTTGATGGCATTCGATCAGCCGTTCAATCAGGCGCCGTCCCTGCACCTCGGAATTGGCGCGATTTTATGGGTCCGTTATTCCGCACACCTCAGCGGACTACGCCGAGCACTTATCCAGGCATGGCTGATCCTCGCGGGAATGTCCACGCTGACCACCTACCAGCATCACTTTATCGATTTGCCCACCGGCATCCTCGCTGGCCTGATTGCGATCGCTCTGTTCCCGATGGAGCTGAATCGAACCCGCCGGCTGAGCGCTGCGTATCTGACGGGGTCGTTACTTCTCGCGGTTGCAGCATTGCGTCCAGGGGCGTGGAACTGGCTCCTTCTCTGGCCCGCGTGCGCACTTCTCGTTCCGGCTGCGGCGTATGCAACAGGGCGCCCAGCACTCTTCGGTAAACGGAATCCCGCGATGACCTTGCTACTCGCGCCGTATCTTGCGGGTGCATGGCTCAACTCGCGACTGGGTCACAAACCGGCCTTGCAGCACGTCGCCTCGCAGGTCTGGATTGGCCGGGTGGCGGGAAGTTCGCAGTATGAGCGGAAAGGCTTCAGGTCCGTGGTGGATGTCACGGCCGAATTCCCGGCGCGGCCGCCGGGATCGCACTACAGAAGAGCCCCCGCCTGCCAAAAGTTGAAGGGCGTCATCCACCACAGGCTTGCGCCCAATGCTGTTGCGCATGTAACCCCGCCGACTAGCCCCTCGACGGTCTTGGACGGCGAAACGGCTGGTGCAATCTTGTGCCGTCCAAAAAGCTTCCCGCACACATATTGAAGTACGTCGCTCGCCTGCACCACCAGAATTGAGAACACGATCAGCAACGCGGAATCGTGGCTGGGGATGGAGAGCATCAGGAGAGCCGGTACGTGCGAAATGCAATAAACCGCGACCATCAGACCCCATTGCATCG
>DATBEF010000243.1:0-8815 GCA_036269625.1 Bryobacteraceae bacterium
GCACACTGACTGAATGGCAGATTTAAACTGCGGCTCTCAGGTGGGTCGCTTAGGTTCAAAATAATGCATCCCGATGATCATGATGGCGACTTTCACGATCACTGGCACGGTCCGGTGATCGCCTGAACCTGAACTCTGCAAAATAGAAGAAGGAGCTCTATATGAATCACTACTCAAAATTGGTCATGGCCACATTCGCGGGCTGCTTTTGCCTCTATGCTCAGGACGCGAGCACGGTGGTAAAGGAGGCAAGGCAATCCTACGATCACGTCAAGAACAACATCCTGAAAGCCGCGGAAGAGATGCCGGAGCAAGATTACAGCTTCCAACCCACACCCGACATTCGGACGTTCGGTCAATTGGTCGGGCACATTGCGGAAGCGCAAGCCCATTACTGCTCGGCAGCAGCTGACATAAAAACGCAGTTGAACGTTCGGGGGAACGCATCGAAGGCCGACCTGATGGCGGCGCTAAAGGAATCCATCGGCACATGTGATAGGGCCTACGATTCGGTCAGCGAGAGTAACTACAGCAGCACTGCCGGAACGGGGCGCATGCAGCACTCAAAACTGGGGATACTGTATGGCAACGTGGCGCACGATAACGAGGAGTATGGATATATGTCGGTCTATCTGCGCTTGAAAGGCCTTGTACCGCCATCGAGCCAGGCTCGCGCGGTTCCGGTTGGGCATTAAACGCGAGGGCGTGCCGGCCAGCCCCTGCGATGGGATAGCCGTGCCATGTATATTCCAGAGCCTCGGGTAGGGTTTGTTGTTTCACGGCGCGGTCGGTGTGCCTGGCGTTACGCGCAAATACAAACTGATAATGGTAGCCCTTGGCGGCCAGCACTTTGGCCATGTTTTCATTCGCGACCACCCAGTCGTGCATGTTGTCGCGCATGACATTCGGATTGAGAAGGTCTCTATCGCCGACTTCCATCCAGATGCGTAGCGGCTTGGCCGGGCTGTCGGGAATGAGGTGTTCATGGAACTCCCATGCGCCGTGGGGGGTCTGGGGATTTGGCGGCCATTGCTGATTTACGTAAGTGCCGGAGTAAGTGAGAACGCGGTGATACAGCTCCGGGTGATACCACGCCATGATTAAGGCGCACGAGCCCCCGGAACTGCCGCCCATCGTCGCCCGGCCCTCGGGATCTTTGGTCAGTTTCACGCCGCACTGCTTCTCCACGAGGGGCAGTACTTCTGTCTCGACGAACTCCGCGTACAGGCCTGACATGGTGTCGTATTCCAGACCGCGTTCGCTTCCCTGGGCGTCGCCCCCGCCGTTACCTATGGAGATGGCAATCATCACGGGCACCCGGTGCTGGGCGATGAGATTGTCCAGGGCCGTGAACAACGCCCGGTCAGGTCCGTCCGCTCCGACGATGAACGGCGCGGCGGTGCCGGGGACGTATTGTTTGGGGACATATACAGCCACTCGGCGCATATAAGGAGCGGGGTGGCTGGTGACTAGCATCTTGGCGGGATCGGCGGGATCTGCCGTACCAGAGGTGTTGGCCTGCCGTGCCACGCCGGGATAAATTTTGCTATCAGCCGAATTCATAGTGAACTCAAACACCGTTCCTTGCGGCACGTCTTCGTGCGTGGTCATCTCCGGCGCGGGATTGTGCGTTGGGCCGATGATGAAGTTTCCATCGGCATTCGCCGGAGGATTGGTCCCGTCGGGTAACTCCTTGGCCGTGACATAGCCAGGCGTGTGCGGATCGCGGGCGGGTGGTATCGGGCGTGCCGGGTGTGCGACAGGCGCGGGAGCAGCCTGCGCCTTTGCCGGATCGACGCGCACTATTAAGCTGATCAAGATTGCGATGCTCAGAATTCGGAGCATAGGGACTCCTCTCTTATCTCGGTAAATGTTCATTCTCGCTGACTGCCAAGGAAAATCTTTGCGGTCGAATGCTTAATTGCGTCTGCTATCTGTAGCACAGGAGCAGTACCGTGCCGAAAGCGATCACATCCTACGTTCCCAGCTACCGGGCAGACGCACTCACGCCAGAGATCGTGGATCCGCGAATTGCCGACGTGGAGGCTCTTGCTCGCTGGTTCGATTATGCGTTTGCGCTGCCGGGAGGGTTCCGGTTTGGAATCGCCGGGATTATTGGACTCATTCCGGGGATCGGTGACATTGTTGATGCCTTGGTCTCGGTTTACATCGTGGTTCGGGCGCTCCAGCTTGGCATCTCGCGCGTCGCCATCGCTCGCATGCTGGTGAATATAGGAATAGAGGGTCTGGTGGGCGCGGTTCCGTTTGTTGGCGATCTGTTCGATGTCGCGTTTAAGGCAAATCGCCGCAATTATCGGTTATTGAAAACTCATCTGTTACAGCCGAAGCGGCAAAAAGCTTACGATTGGTTCTTTCTAATCGTTACCATAGTGCTGGTGATCGCAAGCATTCTGCTGCCGATGATCGTGTTAGTCGAGTTGATCAAGCACATTTAGGCGAGGATTTGCGCGACGAGAACGCCGAGGAGTCACTCTTGTCCTCGCTGAGATCTTGCAAACGGCTAGTAATATTCACTCGGAATGAATCAGGTTCTCATCAGAACTGCGACTGAGCTGGATGTTCCGGCCGTGACGGAAATTTATGTACATTACGTTCAGCACGATGTCGCCACGTTTGAAATCGAGCCTCCGGACTGCGTTGAGATGGAGCGCCGTCGGCTTGAGATCGTTTCGCGAGGCTTTCCCTATCTGGTTGCCGAGATTGACTCTCGAGTGATCGGATACGCGTACGCTGGGCGCTACCGGCCGCGGCCCGCCTATCGCTTCACCGTCGAGGATTCCGTCTACATTCATCCTGACTTTCGGGCTCTAGGCTTTGGTCGCATGCTGCTGGCTAGGCTTATCGAATTGTGCAATGCGGCAGGTTGCCGACAGATGATTGCCATTATCGGCGACTCGGGCAACACCGCTTCCATTCGCCTTCATGAGAAACTCGGGTTCCGCAGAATTGGCGTGCTGGAAGGGACCGGGCGGAAATTCGGCCGGTGGATCGATACTGTCGTTATGCAGCGCCCGCTCGAGGGCGATACCCGCGCGTCAGAGTTAAGCCTGCTGGTAGCGGGGGGTGGCTCTCGTATCGATGTTCTGAAGCAGATTGCTGACTTCCTTCGCCGAACTGGGAATTATCGCTGGGTGGGGCTTTACGATGTGGATCATACCTCGGGCGAGGTCCGGAATCTGGTTATAAGCGGCCCCGGAGCCCCAGCTTACCCTACGTTTCCTCTCGACAGTGGCCTCACGGGAGTAGCGATCCGTGAAAGGAAGACGGTAAACATCGGTGACGTCACCGCAGATCCACTTTACCTGACTGCCTTCGGGACGACTCGATCAGAAATCATCGTGCCCATCTTTGACGATCTAAGGAACGCGGTTATCGGCACCATAGACGTAGAGAGCGAGAAGTTGCAGGCGTTTTCGGATAGGGATCAGGTCTTCCTTGAGGATTGCGCCGAAATAGTGCGACCTCTTTGGAAAAGTAAATAGCGTTAGACCCCGCACGGCGACGGAGCGCCGCTAGCGTTTGCTGCCTCCGATAATCTGACAATTGATGCAATTGGATTTTCGCGGCAAACAGGTAGTGGTAACGGGCGGCGCCAGCGGGATCGGGCTCGCTATTTCGAGGAGCATGGTTGGGGCCGGGGCCTCCGTCTGGATCTTCGATTTGCCCGCAGCTAATCCCGCTGAAGTGGCGCAATCCATCGGCGCTCAGGCTTGCACGGCGGATATTGCGGATCGTAACTCAATCGCGGAGGCATTCGCTCGCGTCCCTGACCCATCGGTGGCTATCGTGAATGCCGGCATCGGCTCTACTCAAGCATTTCTGGAAACCACTCCGGACCTTTGGGACCGGACCTTGGCTGTTAATTTGACCGGCGCGTTCCATACGATGCAAATCGCTGCCGCCAAGATGAAGCAGCGAAGGGCAGGCTCCATCGTCTTGACGGCTTCCACGAATTCATACGACGGAGAGCCGGACTTGACCGCATACAATGCGAGCAAGGCGGGCCTGCTCGGGCTCGTGCACACAGCCGCGAACGAGCTCGGCCCCTATGGAATTCGAGTGAATGCCGTTTGTCCCGGGCTCATCCGGACCAGGCTTACCTCGGCAACATTCTCGGATCAAAAACGGCTTTCTGAATACTTCAAACACATACCACTGGGCCGTGGCGGCGAGCCGGAGGAAGTTGCGCAAGCTGTCCTGTTTCTCGCTTCCGATTTAGCTTCCTACATCACCGGAGCCGCGCTTCTGGTAGACGGCGGGCAGATGGCGTCCAAATTCGGTGCCTGGGGAAAGGAGAACGACAAATTCGACGGGCAACGATGGATGAGGAGTTCCTCGATCTAAAGAGTATTCATGCGCATCGCCTGCATACACGCACATCCGGATGATGCGGAAATTCTGGCCGGCGGTACCCTGGCGCTGCTTGCGGCTCTTGGTCACCACCTCACAATTGTCACCATGACCGCGGGTGACTGCGGATCGGCTGTATCGGGCCCAGATGAGATCTCCGCGGTTCGGAAAACCGAAGCAGCCGCATCCGCGGCGTTGATCGGAGTGCAATATCGCTGCGCGGAGTTTAGGGATCTGGCGATATTTAACGACGATTCGTCCCGGCGCAGAGTGACAGGCTTGTTACGGGAGCTGCGCCCCGAAGTGGTCATAACTGCCTCGCCGAGCGATTACTTATGTGATCACGAGACAACCAGCGAGTTAGTTCGCGATGCATGCTTCGCCGCTTCCGTTCCGAACTACTTCACGAAACCGCACCAGGAGGCGCTATCCGCAATTCCGTACCTGTATTTTGTCGATCCGATCGCTCAGGAGGATCGGGAAGGGAAGGTGGTCCTGCCGGATTTCACTGTTGACGTAGCATCGAGACTGGAAATGAAAAAGGCTATGCTCGCGAAGCACGAGAGCCAGCGCGAGTGGCTTCGCCAGCAGCATGGCATGGACGATTACCTGGCGCAAATGGAAGAGTGGACGCGCCTGTGCGGAGTGAGAGCTGGAATCGAGTACGGTGAAGGATTCCGGCAGTACAAGATTCACCCGTATCCGAACGAACCCATACTTCAACAGATCCTCGCAGCGCGTACGGTCGATCGCCTGCCGCTACTTGCTCACGATTAGGGCAGTTCGCCACGGAGCGCCGCCAGCATGAGCGGGTCGTTCTCATGCCACTGCGGGTCGACTTTCGCGCCTGCCCGGACCAGCAGCGCAACCACTTCGTAATAGCGTCCGCATTCCGCTCTTTCCGGGCGATTACCCCAGGAGTACAGTGCCCATCCCAGAGGCGTTGCGCCATAGCTTTCATCTTTCTCGTCGAGCGGCGCGCCGTGCTCAAGGAGCAGCTTGACGGTTTCCACGTGTCCGCCGTATGCAGCCCAATGCAAGCCGGTCTGTCCCTGATGCCTCAGCTTGGCGTTCACCTCCATACCTTTTTGCAGCAACAAATCGACGACGCTGGTTCGCCCGAATTCACAGGCCCATGCGAATCCGTCCTCCATTTGTTGTTGAGTTGCAGGCTGCCTCAGACTGCCATCCTCGTTAAAGAAACTGCTGACGACGTCAAGCCGTCCGACACCGGCTGCTCCTTCCAGATCCAAGCGCGCGCCTCGATCCGCAAGGAACTCGGCGGCCGGCCCGCGTCCATTATGCAAGCAGGCGTTAACGGCGCTCCCCGGACTGTCGATGATTGCGCCATGACCGATCAAGAGTTCCATTAGCGGGAGCTGCACACCGGCGTTTTCCGGATGGCAGCTTGTTGCCGTCAATCCGAGCGTGGTGGATCGGCCACCATACGCGTCTGACTCCGCGTTAACATCGGCGCCGGCGTTTAGCAGCAGCTTCGCGATCTCGACAATATTCTTTGGCGTCTTCTGGCGAAAGTCCTCGACTCCGTTCGCCGAGACATAATGGAGCAGCGTGGATCGATGCTCACGCGTCGAACGAGCCCGTACCAACTCCGGATTCTGCCTCAGCAGTTTATCGAGCGCCGCTGAGTCACCGCTGACGATTGCTTCTACCGCCGCTTCGAACGTCGACACCGGCGAATTGGCGCGCGCCAGCGCTTCCAGGTGCTTGGCGAACTTCTGCCAGCTCTCGAATCCGTGAGCACGCGCGATGAAGAACTGCGCGTCAGAGAGCGTACACCGCGCAGCGCGTTCATTCGTCTTCTTGAACCTCAGCCAGCGTTGCTCGATGTGTTCTGTGTCGACGTCGATCTGTTTTCGGAGGTCGGGGGTGATCTCCCGGTTTTGCAACCGGGCAATTGCTTCCACCCAGCGCGCGGCCCAGTTGCGGACTGCACCGGGGTCGGTCGACTTGCAAGCGTGTTGGAAGTCTCGTGCGAGCTTCTTGTATTGCTCGAGGTTAGGACGAGGCGGTAGGCGAAGCGCGTCAGACATACGAATCTCCTTTCACTGCGTGCCTGGAGTCCGCACGAATCAGGCTGAAAGAAGGTTCGCAACCTTCAGTTTGTTTTGATGGGTGGGCACGGCCCTTTCCGCGGACTGGATGCGCCCCTAGCGCTGATTCGTTTTACCACGACCGGGGAAGGGAAAACAACCGTGAGCGCCGACCTTGGATATAATCGCGCCGTTCCCTATTTTTATTTAGAAGGAGACTATGTCGATCCCCAGTACGGCCCCAGTGACACCCGAACGCATTATGCAGTTCGCTTGGGGGTATATCCCGCCGCTCATTCTGGAGGCGGCGATCCGGCACGGTATCTTCGACTTGCTGGACGACGGTCCGAAAACTATCCAGGACATCCATAAGGCGACGGGCGCCTCAGAACGTGGACTGACCGCAATTGTGAATGCACTGGTGGGTCTCAATTTTCTAGCGAAAGATGAGCGCGGCCGGTTTTCCCTCGCGCCCGAGAGTGCCGCATTCCTTGTCAGCACTAAGCCCGGGTTCCAGGGTGGATTGATTCGCCACTGCAGCGAGCATCTGATTCCCAAATGGCTTCACCTGAATGAAATTGTAACGACCGGCAAACCCGTTGAGGCCGTGAATCAGGAGGAGCTGGGCGGCGACTTTTTCCAGAAATTCGTCAATGACATCTTCCCAATGAGCTATCCCGCGGCGCAGAAGCTTGCGCAACATCTAGGTAGCAAAAACGACGGCCGGCCCGTTCGTGTCCTTGACCTTGCAGCGGGCTCGGGAGTTTGGGGCATTGCTTTGGCCCAGAGCTCTGAGCAGGTTCGGGTCACCGCCGTCGATTGGTCAGAAGTGCTTCCGGTTACGCGCAAGACTGTCGCCCAGTTTGGGCTGGCCGACCGCTTCACATTCATCGGAGGCGACCTGCTCCAAGCGGATTTCGGCAGTAATTACACCGTCGCGACGCTCGGGCAAATCCTGCACAGCGAAGGCGAGGCGCGCAGCCGTATGCTTCTTGCAAAAACTTTCCATGCACTGAACTCCGAAGGAACGATCGCGATTGCCGAATTCCTGGTGAACCAGGATAGAACCGGACCTTTGAATGGACTGTTCTTTGCTGTCAACATGCTGGTGAACACAGATAACGGAAACACATACTCCTTTGAAGAAATCAGCGGCTGGTTAAAGGAGGCTGGATTCATCAATGCGCGCACGATCGAGTCACCCGGACCGTCACCACTGATCCTGGCCACCAAGCCGTAGCATGCCGGTAGAGCGGCACTACTATTTATGCCGCACTAGCATTAGTCGGCCGATGCAGCCTAAAGTCATTTCCAGTAAGCCGCTGAAAAGAGGACAGGTAGTACTTTATCCGGGCTAGGCACGTTGTCAAACGTTCACATTTGCTGCGAAGATAATCGGCGCTTCCGAACTTATCTTCAATGCACCTTTGCCTGCCACATTTAGCGCATCAGCATCGATACACTTATTTCGGCCTGTTCGCGCTTTTGGTATTCGACGCTTCGGCCGCGACTCCGCCCGACTATTCGAAAGAAGGCGTCGTCATTCAGCAGTTCGCAAAAAACAGCGGGTCCGATGCGTTGAAATCCGCTCGCGAAGCGCTGCTCAAGGTCCATTACGATATGCCCTTTCCGGACGGCGGCCCGGAACGGATTGCGCGACGCGGGATTCTGTCCTGCTCAACCTACACATCTCCGAGTTGCCAGTTCGTGCTGCCGTTGCCGTCCACGACGACGAAGTAATCTCCCCGATCCTGGGCGAGAGCATTCGCACTTTAATAATCTGCGGTAAAGCGGTCGATTAGTAAGTAGTAAGCAGTTCTTACGGATCGAACGTGGAATACCCTAGACGGCCAGCTTTGCCAAATTTCGGCCGCGTTTTCGCAAACAAATACTTGCGAAAGGCGCTGGTTTTTTGCGCCATTCTGGTTCCGCTGGGCTCATCGCCCGTACTCAGCGCGGCATCGACTAGACCGCCGCAACTGCCTACACTAACGAGCCTTAGTCAGATCCACGCGCTATCGAGAGAGCAAGCCAATCGCGGATATCCCGTCCGGTTGAGGGTGGTAGTGACGTTTTTCGATATCGCAAAAGAGTCTGTTACCGCGGGTAGCACGGAACTGGGCACGAATCTGTTTGTCCAGGATCGCTCAGGGGGAAACTGGGTCGCAATCAGCCAAAACGCGCCAAGTCTTCACGCCGGACAATTGATAGAGCTCGAAGGGATGACAACGCAGACAGACTTTGCGCCCGATATCGCTCAGCCGCGATGGCGCGTGCTCGGCACAGCCCCTATGCCCGTTCCGGTACGCGCCGAATTTGGGCAGTTGGCTTCGACTAAAGACGATAGCCGTTGGGTTGAAGTCGAGGGAATCGTCCGATCGGCTGCCATG
>DATBEF010000004.1:0-13770 GCA_036269625.1 Bryobacteraceae bacterium
ATTGCCGGAAACCGGTTCCGGTGCCCTGGCCGGGGTCCGTTTTGCCCACATAAAAGGTGGCCGTGTTGTTCTCATGAATGACAATCCACGAGTCGAGTTGATGGAAATCGGGATCGGGATAAGGCCCTGCTGATTTAGCCGCGGCGCTGTTCTGGGCAACGGCCTCTGTAACCAAAGCACCGCCGCCCGTAGCGAAGCTCACAACAAGCAGCCCTGCGCTCTTGAGAAAGCCTCTACGATGCGTGGTCAGAGCTTCTTCAACGTGTTCCGGAATTACGGTGGAGATGGTCATGCCCTGGCATCCTCTCCTGAAGCGGGCTGGGCCTTGGCGATGGTTTGTGCCGCACGTTTGATGGCGGCCTGAACCCGGTAATATGTCATGCAGCGGCACAACGTCGAATTCATGGATTCACGGATCTGCGCATCCGTTGGATGTGGAATCTTGTCGAGCATCGCCTTCGCGGTCATAATTTGCCCGTTCTGGCAAAATCCGCACTGCGGGACTTGCTCATCAATCCACGCCTGCTGCACCGGATGCAGCTTGCCGTTTGAAGAAAGCCCCTCAAGTGTGGTGATTTCACCCTTGACCGAAGACACGGGCAGGATGCAGGAACGGACCGCTGCGCCGTTGATGATCACGGTGCAGGCCCCGCACTGACCTAATCCACAACCAAATCGGGGGCCTTGGAGTCCGATATCATTTCGGAGGATATAGAGCAGCGGCGTAGCCGGCTCAATATCAAAGGTGTGGGTACTGCCATTCACCTTGAGTGTGATGTTACTCATTTGTTCGTGCTCCTTGCCAATAGCTAGCGCGGGTGCGACATCTATTTTATCGACTCACGGCCATATAGCGAGCAGCCAGGCGGGGTTCTGCGAAAACGATACCGTCCTGCTACTGATTGGCCACTGATCGGAAACAATTCGTAAACGCTGCGCCGTCACTGCGGAGCAATCTTGCCGTGAATGCGAAAGGTCCGTGAATCTTGGGCAAAATAGGCCGCCGCCTTCTCACCTAGAAGCAGGACTCAATGATTCTGGGCAGAAAGTCTCGAGTGCGAGGTGGCGTAATTCCACGTTGTTCGAGGAAAAGCTTGGTAGCGGTATTTAAGAAAGCTTGGCGAACCCCGAGGTGGGACATATAGAGTAGTACCAGTTCGGCCATTTGGGAGAACGCAGGCCCTCTTTTCCTGCTGAGCGTTGTCGCGAACGCTTGGAACTCCTCCAGGGTTACGAAAGACGGGATGGGAACACGCGACGAAGGTTCTCGCCGACGGTGTGATTGAAACGCGAGTTCCAGAACATCTTGCGCCGGGAGCGACTGAGAGGGGCCCGCGCACAGATGGAACACACTGCCCCTCGAACTGACGTCGCCGGTCACAATGCTGAATAAGGCATCGGTCACCCAGTCGTCGGACACGAGATCTACCGGGGCGCCGGGATTACCCGGAATCAACGGGAACGGATTGTGCGGAATCAAGCGCAGCAGTTGGTGGAAGTAGTTGAATTGCGAGATATGCCCGGTAATGGAATTCCCGACGATTGTGCTTAAGCGCGCGATCACCCAGGGAACGTCGATTGCGTGATCGCAGATCACTTGCTCTGCTTCAAACTTAGATTGCTCGTAAGGATTGAACCACCCGTCTGGCTCTGTCATTGGTTTTTCTCCCACAGGCCCGGCCTTGCGCCCCGCTACGTATATGCTGCTCACATGCAACAGCAACTTCAGCTGGGTACACCGGCGCGCCAGCTCGACGATGTTGCTGGTTCCCTGGACGTTTACTTGTCTCGAAGCAGCAAGGGGCAGAGTGAACTTGGTACATGCGGCGCAGTGCACAATCGTGTCAATCGACTCAGCTAGGTGTGAATAAACGTCCTCGCGCATTCCAAGTCCCGGCTGAGTCATGTCGCTTAAAACGAAATGCGTATTCTTCACCTTGGCCGTAGCTTCCGGACGACGCACCAGGGCATAAATGATCCGGTTCGCGTTTTCGCCGGCAAGACGCCGAAGCAATAACCCGCCGACCAGACCGGTTGCGCCGGTGAGTAGAATGGCATTTCGGTTCGGCCGCAATGCTTGATCTTTCACAGCTGGACTGACAAGTTCGGAGGTGTGACGTTCACGTTCCCTCTTTCTGGAGCGCGCCGCCGCAGCTTGATCCAGCGCCGGCCGTGCATCCGAAGCAATGAGAGGCAGTCGCGATGTGCTGTCCCGATAAATCATCGAAGCTCTGAAGGTCCCAAACCGTTGAGCGGAGCCCATTCATGCCGATTTCAAGCATTTGATTGAAATCGCAATCGTAAAGCACTCCGTCCCATCCAACACTCACGAGTGACCGGCACATCAGCCCGCAGACAGTCGCGGCATTGAAATGCTCCGTCAACAATCTCATGTAGTCAGTGCGTTTTCCGCTGCGGTCCAGGAAATCGGCAAAGCGCTTGATCGGCATGTTCGTAAGGGTGAACAATTGATGAAACTCAATCGAGAACTGTTCCCGGAGTTGCCGTTTGTAGTCAGTCTCCAGACGGCTTTGATCCGGAGGCAGACTTGCGCCCAGCGGATTGTATACAAGGTTCAGCTTCAACTCTGAGCCTGGCATGCCATATCCCAGCGAATTGAGGTGTTGCAGAGCGCGAATACTCTTATCAAATACACCCCGGCCGCGCTGGGCATCTACATTCTCGGCCGTATAGCAAGGCAAGCTCGCGGTAATCTCTACCTGGTGCGTGACGAGAAAATCTGCCAGTGATTCCATCCCGGGTTCAAACAACACCGTGAGATTGCAGCGGTCGATCACAGTGTGATCCAGTTCACGCGAGCGTTGGACGAGTCGCCGGAAATTCGGGTTCAGCTCCGGCGCGCCGCCGGTAATGTCGACGGTAGCAATGGTCGCGCTGGCAGAGAGCAAGCTGAGCACGCGCTCGGCAATCTCTTCTGACATGATCTCGGTTCGCTTGGGGCCGGCGTCCACATGGCAATGCTGGCATGCCTGATTGCACAGTTTTCCTGTATCGATCTGGAGCGTGGTGACCCGATCGCGTCGCAACGGCCAAAGCCCATGCCTCACTAACGTGCCCGCGAAACTGCCCTCGCTCCGGTCGCTCTCGAGCACCTTCAAAAGTGCTTCGGAACTCGCTCTGTTAAGGTCTTTCATCGAGTAGGCGCTTCATTTGAACTACGCTAGAGCACGCCAGAACCTCTGCGTTGCCCCCGGTACCGCACAAGCTTTCCTAATACCGCGAGCAGCGGAGAATCCAGCTGCTTCGCAATGAATCGATCCGCCGTTTGCCGGTTGCCCAACATGTAAGTTGGATAGGGATGTATGGTATCGGCGATTTGCGAGAGTCCCAGGCCATGACGCATGGCCAGCGCATATTCGGAGATCATTTCTCCCCCATTCGCTCCCAGAATCGAAGCACCCAGAATTCGACCCCGCCCGTCCGCGAACACTTTTACCTCGCCTTCGGTTTCGCTTTCCGTACGCGCACGGTCTAATTTTGCGAAAGGAAAGCGGAATGGGACGTACTTCTGACCCTGGTCGCGTAACTGCTGCTCCGATTGTCCCAAATGGGCGAGTTCCGGTTCTGTGAAAGTGGACCATACAACGTGCTTCGCGTCGAGCGCTTTGCCCCAGTGCAAAATCGCGTTCGTTACGGCCACTTTGCTCATATGCTCACACATGTGCGTGAACTGAAATTTTCCTGTGACATCGCCGGTTGCGTAGATGTGTCGCTGTGAAGTCCGGCAGTGACGATCGACATCGATGCCCTTTTCGCTGAACCGAACCGCGGCCTTTTCAAGCTGCAGGCCGTGGATGGCCGGCTCGCGTCCCATTGCAGCGAACACGACGTCGCAGCAGATCGTGCGCCCGTTGTCGAGCACCGGGGCCACGCCGTCCTCGCGCCTTTCCACCTGCGTAACTTTCTGACCGAAAAGGAAAGACACACCCTCCCTGGATAGACATTCCTGTAATTGCCCGGCGTGTTCCGGATCGTCTCGCGGAAGAATGCGCTGACCACTCGCGACAACCATCACTTCCGATCCAAGCCGCTGAAAGGCTTGCGCCATCTCAATGCCGACCGGCCCCGCGCCCATGATCACCAGCCGCTTCGGTTGCCGCTCTAAGTCGAAGATCGTCTCGTTTGTCAGTGGAGGTTCGGCAAAGTTGCCTGTCCTGGGCCGGCTGCCAGTGGCAATGATGAAGAATCGTGAAGTGAGCCGGCGCGAAACGCCGCTTGTTTCGTGGATTTCTATGCTGTGCGGATCTTCGAATCGGGCGTCGCCAGCAATCACTTCGACTCCCAACTTCTCGATATGAGACGGTGCGTCTGCCTCCTCGTATACCCGATGGCGGGTCCGCCGCACGTGATCCATAATGTTCCGGAAGTCGAATTGGGGCCGCATTGAAGCGAGTCCAAAACGATCTGCTGTTCGGATGAGTTGCGCGGCTTTAGATGCCCGGAGCAGAGTCTTGCTCGGTATACAGCCTACCCAGGTGCAGTCCCCGCCAAGCCGGAATTTTTCTACCAGCGCTGTTTTGGCTCCGAGCAAGGCTGACATTCCCGCCGCCGTTAGTCCGGCAGCGCCTCCGCCAATCACGATCATGTCGTACTGGTAGCTCATGATTGCTTCATCTTCCGGTCTATCTCAGCGATACTGGGCACTCGGACCAGGCCCTGATGTGGATTAACGTAGATTTTAGAAAGTCATCGGGAACGACGAAGGTCAATGTGAGTGGTGGAGTCATCCCTGTTTGCATATTCGCAAAGCCTCCAATACCTGCTGAGGTAAAGACGCGGCTGATCCCGGCTCTGGGTCCCGTCGCCGCGGCTGAGCTCGCGGGCGCGATGCTTCTGGACGTCTGGCGCACAGTCGAATCCTGTCCCGGCGTTCGCCCGATTTTGGCAACCACCCGGCACGGCGATTTCCCCTTCCCTGTTTCCCCCGGCGATTTCTGGCTGCAGGGCGATGGCGGTCTGGGGCAGCGGATCGAGCGCATACTCAATCGCGGACTCCTCCAGGCCCCCGCAGCGATGGCCGTTGGCGCGGATTCACCCGCGCTCACGGTAGCGCACCTCGAAGCCGCTCTCGATACCCTGGAGAGAAATGATCTCGTGGTGGGCCCGTCGACCGATGGCGGCTTTTACCTGTTGGGGTTGCGCCGGAGCCAAGGCCACCTCTTCTCCTCGGTTCCATGGAGTTCTTCTCAAACTCTACAAGTGTTGAAACGGCGAATACAAGAATACTGTTTGTCATTCGCGGAGCTCGAACCGCTGTTCGATGTGGATACGCCCAGTGACCTGCTCACACTCGAGCAGCATCTGCGAACCCATCCATCGTTAGCGCCTGCAACGGCAGCCTGGTGGTATCGGAACCGCACGCGTGGTCACGCATAGCGATGCTCATCAGCATTATTGTTCCCACATTGAACGAACAGGAGTGCATCGCCGAAACGCTCAGCACTCTGCAGCAACTCGAGGGTGAGAAGGAAATTATCGTGGTCGATGGCGGGAGCAGTGATGAAACCAGGTCGCTTGCGCGCGCGCAGCGGGCCCAAGTCCTCACTTCCCCGCCGGGACGCGGAGTACAACTGCATGCCGGAGCTTTTAACGCTACCGGCGATGTGCTTTGGTTTGTACACGCGGATACCACCCCGCCGCCACATGCTCTGAAGGAGATTCGGAATCACCTCGAAAGCCCATTAGTTGTCGGCGGTAATTTTGGGCTGATTTTTGACGGACCATCGCGAGCCGCCCGGCAGTTGACTGCTATATACCCGATGCTCCGAATCCTTGGCCTTTGTTATGGCGATTCCGGAATCTTCGTCCGGCGCGAAGCTTACGCCCGCATTGGCGGCTTTCGCCCACTGGCGTTGTTCGAAGATCTCGACTTTTTGCGCCGGTTGCGCCGAGCCGGGCGATTCGTCCACTTACGCTGCAACATACTCACTTCCTCGCGACGCTTCGAGCAGCGCAATTTCGCTTTGACCTGGCTACACTGGACCGCTTTACAGATACTCTACTGGTGCGGGATCTCACCGAACTTGCTCGCACGCTGGTATCGTCACGTACGTCACAGCGCTTCCTGAGCGCGCTCACGCTTTGAGCGCACTGATAGATTCGCGCGAAGGAGACGCAGCTGCTGGAGTCACGTCTGCGGCATCACCAAACGGGAGCGAAAGGGCATTGCGCAGTTCCTGGTCACGGTCGGTCCGCAATCCTGCCACACCAATAACAATCGAATCCTGAGCAACGCTGGTCCGCAAGGTGCCATGCAACGAATCCCAGACCGTCAGGCCGCTCGACCAGTTAGAATTTACCTCCTCGGGGACAATCGAATGATGAATACCATGCAGCCTGGGTGTTACGAGAATCGCTGCCACACGCCGCTCCCACGTAAGGGGTAGTCGGATGTTCGCGTGGTGGAACAAAATACACAGGAAGAGAAAGGTCTGCCAGACCGCATACGATCCTGGCGAGGGCCCAATCACCCAAACCTGAGCCGCGCGGAATGCAACAGAAAGCGTAATCTCGCCGAAGTGAAAGCGAAGCGCTGTGGATGCGTCCATCTCCCGGTCAATGTGATGTACCTGGTGGAATCTCCACAGCAACGGAATGCGGTGAGTTAAACGATGCCAAATATACAGCGTATAGTCGAGTAACAAAATGGCCGTGACTGTTCGGGCCCATTCCGGAGCCGGAATAATCTGCAGTAACCCACTCCCTTGTCGCTGCGCTCTTGTCGCGATCGCGACTGCCACGGGAACCTCAAAAAGCTGCACGGCTATCGCGGCGAAACCCGCTATCGCTAAGTTGCGCGCATCACGCTTCAGCTTACTGTCGATAACGCGTCGAAGCGATCTCTTCCATTCCCAGAACACCAACCCAGCCACCCAGCCACCCAGCCCGCCACAATAGCCGCTCGAATTGCGTTTTGCGAACGCTCGCTCATAGGTTAAGTATCACCATCGTCGGTCAGGTCTGCTCATCTGTGCGACATCCCGCCTCTACGCGGTTGACCTTCGGGTTGAGAATAGATCCATCCTAGTCGCGAAGGGTTTAGGAACGCCGGAAGAGCTATTTCCGGATAGCTGCCGAGCGACGCGCAGTCTGGAAATCACTTAGCAAATCCGTGTCCTGATCCGGTCCAAATTCCGCATGATGACCCGCCGGGATTCTCATCAACTTCGGCGCTCAGCCCGATCCAAGTGGTGGCCGCCACCAGTCATAACACCGCTATAGGCTCCCGTAGCGGCAGCGCATGTCGTGCCGGACGAATTTACGCCTAGCGCGCCAAGACGGGTTTACAGGTTACAATAAGCCAGATGCTTTCAGTGACTCCGCTGGTCAGCGTCGTTACGCCGACGTTTAATGCGGGACGATATCTCACGGAATCGATCGAAAGCGTACTCGGGCAGGATTATCCCAACATTGAGTATTTGTTGGTGGATAGCTACTCGACTGACGACACTCAGAGGATCCTTCGCAACTACGAGGGGCGACTTCGCACGATTGCCACACCCCGTCTAGGCCCTGCGTCCGCAATTCATACTGGCTTAACTCTGGCGCGGGGCAGCGTGCTCGCCTGGTTGAATGCAGACGACCGATATGCACCGGAAGCAGTGCGCTCTGCCCTAGCGGTGTTCCAGGACCATCCTGAGGTCGACATCGTCTATGGCGATGCCGACTGGATCGATGAATGGGGGGACGTGATCCGGCCATACCCGACGAGTCCCTTCAGCGCCGACATTCTCTCGCGAGACTGTCTGATCAGCCAGCCCGCAGCGTTCTTCCGCACGTCTGCCTACAAAAAGTGTGCTTTGGACGCTTCGCTCCCGGTTTCGTTCGATTACGATCTCTGGATAAGAATGTCGGCCCTCGGGTGCCGTTTCGAATATCTACCTCAGAGACTTGCTTGCTCGCGAATGCATCGCCAATGCCTTTCCTTCGCACGCCGGCGGGAAGTGTTCGAAGTCAGTATGGATCTATTGAAGCGGCATTACGGGTACGTCCCCTTATCCTGGATTTTTGGATATCTGTCGTACCGTTGGGACGGCCGGGATCAATTCTTTGAACCGCTAAGATTCTCAAAGCTGATCTTTACTGCGAGCGTACTTCTCGGTATCGTGTGGAACCGGTCCAATCCTGTAGAAGCATTCCGCGATATCGCCGGCACAGCCGGACGCGGCTTACGGCGAAAACTTTCCAGGGGCTTCGATCAAATTCGACAACTGTTGTCGCCGGATACAGCAGCAGAATTCGCTGTTCGGAGGAAGGCGGAAAACGTTAAATCACACGCGGTCGAGCCGGAGGCAGAGATCGATAGCGTGGAGCCGGTCATCACCGAGGGGACCGAGCCGTTGCCTGAACGTCAACTCAGCCAAACGGTCTGATGCACGGTCTGCGGTTCGAGGCTGCGCTTCAAAGCCACTGAATGTGATTTAGCACGAACGCGAGGCGGCGGAAGTCTCCTTTGAGCGGCGCTGCACGAAAGAAGCGAGACGCCTTGATCTCCAACCGTAGGGGCTGGCCATGCAACTCACCCGGCGCGGGAATCTCTATTTGAAAATCGCCGACCGGAATAGGAAATTCTCCTAACGGCAGACCGTTCGCCCGAACCGTAATGGTTTGTCCGTGTAAGTGGGCCGCGGAAGCAGGTATAGACCCCGTCGCTTCGAAGCAGCCTTGTCCAGCAGGAAGCATAAACCGGAGCCGGTCACCTGCCCAACCATCGTCGTACAAGTTTTGGGCATGATGGATCGTTCGTCCGATCACTATTCCAGCGCCGAAGTCTACTGCCTTTCGCGCGATTTTAGAAAAGAAGCCGAGTTGCGAAGGAACGCGGTCGAGCCAGCTTCGCGCCAACTTTAAATAGGTCTCGCCGCAGTACACAATCGAACCGGGAGGCAACCGCATTCCCGTATGCTTACGCAGCATTGAGTGCAGCTCATGAGCTCGTATCAGCCCTCCGGAGGAGGTCTTCGTCTCGCTATACTCGCGAATGCATCCTAAGTATTCGGGAATGTAACAGACCGGAAACCGCATTCCGATGCGAATGAAAACGTCCCAATCCATTCCGTATTGAAGCTTTTCATCGAGATAACCCACCTCGTCCAGCGCGGCACGGCGAAAATAGGAACCCTGTTGAAGAATGTAGTCGGACAGATGCACGAGGCGCCAAAGATCAAAAGAGCGGGAATGCGGAAATCGGCCTTGTACCTCTCCATTGCGGCTGATCACATAACCTTCCCCGTAAACCATTCCGCAACCTGGATTGGCGGAGAAGGCCCGTACGGCAGCTGAAATCGAACCCGGAACGTATATGTCGTCGGAATTTAACCAAGCCAGGATTTCTCCGCGGCCACGAAGGAACCCTTCGTTAATAGCGTTCGATTGCCCTTTATCCGGCTTGGAGATGAACGTTAGGCGGCTGGAGTAGTCTTTAACGACAGACGCAGTCTCGTCGGTAGAACCACCGTCCATCACAATGTATTCGACTCCCGGGTAGTCCTGCGAGAGAACACTTTCGATCGTTGCTCGAATGAACTGACCTTGGTTCAAGGAGGGCGTAACGATCGTGACCAGTGGTTCGGAGCTCATCGTACTTGCTCGCGAGGTGTCCAAGTTAATGAAGACAAGCGAAAGCTCAGGGTGTGGCTATCAAGCGGAATCGCCAGACCACCGCCAGCGTTCGCATTTGTTTAGCTTACACTTTTCACTTATGGGGATTTCGGTGGTGGCGATCCAGTTCCACCGGATGAGGTAATCGCAATTCAGGCAGATTTGCGTCGTCAATTCGTAACCGAAATCGCGTAATATATGTCCAGCATAATGGCGGATTGGATTTAACTCCCGGTGGAGGTATTCCGTGAAACAGCCTGTTCGGATCGGCGTTTTCTGTTTGTTAGGGGCCAGCGCGATATTGGCCCAAAGACGGCCAGAATCGCAGCCCTACGATTTCAAAAACGTAAAGATTGTGGCCGGTGGATTCATCACAGGGTTCGTGGCGCACCCGACCGAACCCAATTTGATCTACGTGAGAACGGATATTGGCGGGACCTATCGGTGGAATGCCCAGGATCAGAGCTGGACTCCGTTGACCGATTTCATCAGTCCTACAAATTGGAACTGGTCCGGTACCGAGAGCATCGCGCTCGACCCGAATGACCCGAACCAGCTGTACCTGGCTGTCGGGATGTACGCGGAAACGTGGAGCACCAATGGCGGCTTCCTCGTTTCAAGAGACCGCGGCGATCACTTCACAAGCTACCCGGCGCCGTTTCAGATGGGCTCGAACGAGAATGGCCGCAATAACGGTGAGCGTCTGGCCGTCAATCCATTCAATACGAATGAACTGTATTTCGGCACCCGCTTGAACGGACTGTGGAAGAGCGAAAACCAGGCGCAGACCTGGACCCAGGTCACCAGCTTTCCAATTACGTCCTCTTCCGACAGAATTGGCGTCGTATTCGTGATCTTCGATCCCCATAACTCCGGTGTTATCTACGCAGGCGCAAATCAGCCGAACAGCATTTATAAAAGTGCGGACGGCGGGACTACCTGGACTGCTTTGCCAGGCCAACCCACCGCGTTCACTCGGGGCGCTACCGGTTCAAATGGCCCCAGCCCCATGCGGGCCGCGCTCACGTCCAACGGCATTCTGTATGTGACATACGGGGATGGCCCCGGACCTAACGGCCTCAATGCCGGTGATGTCTGGAAGTACGACACAGCGAAGAACGTCTGGACCAACATTACACCACCGCTCGATCCCTATCAAACGAGCCCGCGAGGCGGATTCTGCGGCCTGTCTGTCTTCCCTGGCAATCCAAACGTCCTTGCAGTGGCCACGCTGGACCGGTGGTATCCGGTCGATAGCGTGTACGTCTCGCAGGATGGTGGCGGCACCTGGGTCAGCCTCGGCCCGCTCTCGTCCATTCCCAACACTTATGGCAATTGGGCGTTCCCGAGTTCTGTGATCACTCTCTCACCCTGGCTGACGTTCGGCGCCGCCAACGCGAAGTTTGGATGGTGGCAAGCGGCGATTCTGATCGATCCTTCGAACGCAAACCACCTGATGTATGGGACAGGCGCGACGATATATGGGACTAACAATGTCCAGACCGCCTTCAATGGCGCCGCTCCCACCTGGAGCGTGCAGGCTGAGGGGGTGGAGGAGACCGCCATTTTGACCCTGATCAGTCCAACACAAGGCGCGCACCTGCTCAGCGGCATGGGTGATATCGGAGGCTTCCGGCATGATGATTTTGAAGTTTCGCCGCACCAGGGCATGTTTACGAATCCAGTCTTTACGACAGAGAACGGGAGCGATTGGGCCGGCTTGAGTCCTTTGGTCGTGGCGCGCGTCGGCACAAACAGCTCGACGCCATGTCAGCTGGGCGCGTATTCAAGCGATCAGGGGAACACGTGGACCCCGTTCCCAAATTGCGCAAACGGACTCACCCCAAATAGCGGCAGCGCCGGGAATGTCGCTGTATCGGCGGACGGCAAGCGCTTCGTTTGGTCGCCTGGAAACGGCCTTGTCTCCCAGTACTCAACCGATTTCGGGGCCACCTGGAACGCACCCACTGGATTGACGGCTGGGCTTGCAGTAATAGCCGATAAGCAGAATCCGCTGTATTTTTATGCGACGGACGGCAAAGGCGCTGTGTACGTAAGCGCAGATGGTGGGCAGACGTACCAGCAAACGGCGACGGTGTCGGGAGCCAACACCGCCTTCGTGGCGAACTATGCTGCAGCGGGCGATCTCTGGCTCGGCGGGAGCAATCTCCACCACTCGGTGGATTTCGGTAAAACTTGGGTGACGGTGGGACCGTCCTCGCTGACGGCAGTCACGCTTCTGGCTCTAGGGATGCCTCACACAAATTCCCCCTATCAGGCGATTTACGTGTTCGGCACGTTCGACGGCGTGACGGGTGTTTTCCGCTCAACCGACAAAGGCGCATCGTTCATCCGCGTGAACGACGATGAGCACCAGTACGGCGGGAACATCAGCGTGATGACCGCTGATCCGCGCGTTTATGGCCGCTACTATCTGGGCACAAACGGGCGTGGCATCATCTACGGAGATCCGGATCAATGGCAGCACTCGCCACGCCCAAAATGGCCCGGTCGCCCTTGATTAGGCTGCTGGCGTGTTCGTGGGACCAGGGGTCCTGGGCTCTGCCCGTTCGACTACAATCGTGAATTTCGCGACTAGAGCCGATATGGCCCCCACGGCGGCGAGCACCGGCGCCACAATCATGCCAACTGCCGCGATGGTGACTGGGATCTCGACAAAAGTGTGTCCTTGTTCGTCTTTGATGATGATCCGTTGAACGTTTCCTTCGTGAATCAAGGCTCGCACTCGATCCACCAGGTCTCGCCCAAGGACCTGCATCTCCTCAACAAGGTTTTGCAATGCCATGCTTTTCTCCTACACCAAAGTACGGAAATTTCCTTCGTTTGTTCACGGGTTTTTGACCATCGAAAGCGATACCTGACCTCAGCTCAGGTCTAATTCCCATTCCTGGCCGATGAGGTCGTGGCCAAAGCTATGGTGAGACTCCTCTTTGACCAAGTGAAAACCAGCTCTCGCGTAGATTCGATGGGCAGCCGTCAGAATGCTTTGCGTCCAGAGCACAATTTTCCGGTAACCCGCAGTGCGCGCGAAGCAGATGCACTCGTTAACCAGGGCGTCTCCAAGGCCCATTCCTCGGGCGCTTGGCTCGACAAATAGAAGACGGAGCTTCGCCGTCTGGGGTTCACTCGGATGCTTGACCAGAAAAACGTGACCCACATTCTGCCCATCCACCTCCGCAATCCAGCAACGGTCGCGGTTCTGATCGAAATTCGTCACGAAGTCGCCCACAATTTTCGCGGCAAGGGCTTCGAACGCCCCATCCCATCCGTACTGCTCCGCATATCCGACGCTCTCCCGATAGACGATCCAGCCCATATCGCCCACTCGATGCGGGCGCAAGACGTACGGCGGCCGGCTTCGATCCACTTTCATCAGGATATTCTCGATCGACTGCATGCAGCGGATGAGTTCCAAGCGAGCCGTAGGCGCCAAGCCGTCCAGAGCCGCGCGCGCTTTATCATCAGATAGAGCGTTTAGCTTCTTGAAAGCAGATTTACCGCGCGCGGTAAGTATCAGCTCGGCGTAACGGCCGTCTTCTGCGGAAGTCTTCCGCTGCAACAAGCCATCACGCTCAAACCTTGTTAATAAACGGCTCAAGTACCCAGCGTCTATCCCAAGCCCTTCGGCGATCTCGCTTGCTTTAGGTGCGGAGCGGGTCGCCACTTCGTAGAGAACGCGGGCCTCCGGCAGACTATATTCGGTGTCCAGAAGCTTTTCATTCAGGGTTCCAATGAGCCTTGTGTACATCCGATTGAAGCGGCGGAATACCGCGGTCTCAGTGGTCAAGCCCGAGGGCGCCGTTTTAGGCGATGCCATATATGACATAGTCACCTATGATAGTTGACTTTGTCAACTTGATGGGTTTCGAACTCACAAATCGCATAAAATAGGGTTTGCAGACAATTCAGGTTATCGGCGCCGGTCTAGCAGGATGCGAGGCGGCATGGCAGGCTGCCGAGGCGGGCGCACGGGTTGTGCTCTACGAGATGCGGCCGCATCAACGGAGCGCCGCTCACCGCACGGATTCTTTCGCGGAGCTGGTTTGTAGTAATTCACTTAAGAGCGAGCAAGTAGATTCGGCCCCGTGGCTGTTGAAGCAGGAGATGCGCCGGCTGGATTCGCTGCTG
>DATBEF010000007.1:0-14691 GCA_036269625.1 Bryobacteraceae bacterium
CTGGACATTCAGCGGCGGCACAATCAGCGCGCCAGGAGAGCCGGAGTACTTGGATAGCCGGCAGATCTCCGCAAACCTCTTTCCCACTCTGGGAATCAGCCCCGCATATGGGCGGAGCTTCCGGCCCGAGGAAGATCGGCCGGGCGCAGCTCCGGTGGCGATGATTAGCTACAACCTCTGGCAGCGCCGGTTCGCCGGGGACCGCTCAGCACTTGGTAAGAAGCTCATCTTCGACGGCAAAACATATGTGGTCATCGGGATCGCGCCCGCAGGGTTTCAGCTATCCGGTGACGCGGATGTATTCACTCCGCTCGGTCAAAGCACTGACCCCAGGATGCAGAATCGAAATGCAGCTTTCATCAAGGTGGTGGCGCGCCTGGCTCCCGGGGTCACCCTGGATCAGGCCCAAGCAGAAGTCAGCCTCATCAACCGCCATTTGGCACGAGAATATCCGAATTCGGAAGCCGGAGTCAGGATGCTCGTCCGTCCGTTCCTGCAGGATTTGGTTAAAGATGTCCGCGGCACTTTATGGTTGCTGCTGTCGGCGATTGGGCTGGTGCTGCTCATCGCGTGCGTGAATATCGCGAGTTTATTTCTGACACGCGCCGTTTCTCGCGAGCGGGAACTGGCGATGCGTGCGGCTCTTGGCGCAAACCGCGGCCGTCTCGTGCGCCAATGCATGACGGAGAGCGGGGTTCTGGGGCTTTGCGGCGGCGTACTGGGCATTGTTGCGGCGCTAGCGAGCGTGCGTCCGTTTGTGGCGCTCTGGCCAGGTAACTTGCCGCGCGCGGAAGAGATTCACATCGATTGGCGCGTGCTCTGTTTTGGAGTAACCATCTCGCTTTTATGTGGTCTCTTTTTCGGGTTAATGCCGGCCTTACGCGTTCCCATGTATCGGCTCGAGGAGGCGCTGCGTGCTGGCGGGCGGAGCGTCATTGGAAACTCGCGCCGTCTGCACAGTCCATTCGTGATCATGGAGATCGCGCTGGCTTTCGTCCTGCTGGTCTCGGCGGGAATGCTGGGCCATACTCTTCTAGCGCTGTCCTCTCTTAATCCCGGCTTCAATGCACACAACGTGCTGACCGCCCGCTTCGCACTTTCACCCAAGGCGCTCGACAGTCCCTCCGAAATATTGTCAGCCTGGCGGGACGTACTCGATCGCGCCCGGCGTCTGCCCGACGTGGAATTCGCCGCTCTTGCAGATATCGTTCCTATGGGCGAAGGGGTAAATGTTGGGCCATATCGGACAGCCCCCAATCCACTTCCTCCCAACCAGGAACCAGTCGCGCTCGACTCCACTGTAACCCCCGATTACCTGAACGTCATGGGCATCCCGCTGCTTGAAGGCCGCTTCTTCAATGAGCATGATCGAGAGGGCAGTCAACCGGTAGTAGTCGTCGACGAAAATCTCGCTCGGCATGCTTTCGGCCGCAAGCATGTTGTTGGCCAACACATCTGGATTCAGGCCATGGGCGCCGCGCCCATCGAGATCGTAGGTGTTGTTGGCCATGTGCGCCACTGGGGCTTGGCAGGCGACGATCAGTCGCGTGTGCGCGACCAAATGTACCGTCCGTTCGCGCAAGTGCCGGCCGGCTTCTTACACCTCTTTTCGTCGTTCATGTCAGTCACCGTTCGGACGCGAAGCTCGCCTCTGACGATTGTTACGGCCTTACAACAGGAACTGCGCGGTGTGTCTGGCGATCAGACGCTCTACGCAGTCCATACGATGGAAGAACTTGTAGGCGCATCTCTCGCCCGGCAGCGCTTCCTCTCACTTCTATTTGGCATATTCGCCGGATTAGCCTTGCTGCTTGCGTGCACCGGTATTTACGGCGTTCTGGCCTACCTGACCGGGCAGCGAACATCTGAGATCGGCGTGCGGATGGCAGTGGGAGCGAGCGCGCGCGACGTGATGTGGCTGGTGCTGCGCCAGAGCTTGGAAATGATTGTTGTGGGCGTTTGCCTGGGGATGATCGCGGCTTTGATAGCAGGGCGATTTTTGCTGCACCTGATTGAGGGAATGCGGCCCGCCAACATTGCAACTTACGCGATGATGATTTCGCTGCTCATCCTGGCTGCGCTCTTGGCCAGCTTTGTGCCAGCCCGCCGCGCCAGCGTGATCGACCCCGTGAAAGCATTGCGGCAAGAGTAGGCATAGCGAAGGCTACGCTATTGTTCTTTTTGAAGCTGACGAAGCATCCGAGCCGCTTCCTCACGCACTGCGGAATCGGAGTCGGCAGAAGCTTTTTGAAGATGCGGAATGGCGTCCGCCACGTCGCCAACAGCTGCCAATGCCGAGGCTAGGCCCAGATGGGCTCGGCCAAATTCGGGCTCGATCCTAACTGCTTCGCGATAGTGTGGCAGCGCAGCTTGCGGTTGCCCCTTGGCCATCAGCATGTCTCCCAAAAGCTCGTGCGCGTCGGCGAGTTTGGGATCGGCACGCAAAGCCGCTTCTAACTCGCGCTGCGCTTCATCGAAATGGCGGGTACGTCCCAGGGCGACCGCATAGTTGTATCGAGTGGCGGCATCGTCCGGCCGCAGCCGAATGGCGATCTCGAAATGGTAGAGTGACTCGCTTAGCGCGCCGGTTCCAGACAGAAGAGTGCCCAGATTTCCATGCGCGTCCGCGTAGTTCGGCTGAATGCGGATGGCCTCTCGAAAAGCGGACTCGGCTCGCGCCTGTTCCCCATCCGAAAACCAAACTATGCCAAGATTGTTGTGCGCTTCGGGCATATCCGGGTCCAGCTCAGCGGCCTTTTCGAATGCGGCAACGGCTTGTAGTTTGTTATCTAGCGCGCGATAGGTCAGACCCAGTTCAAGCCAGGTCGAGGGATTATCGGGCTCGACAGAAGCGGCTCGTTTGAGGAACTCGGTAGACTCCGCGTACTCGCCTGAACTTCTCAGCCCAGATCCGAGCCTCTGCAGACCAAATACAAAGTTCGGATTTCGCCGGATCGACTCGTTATAGAGCGGCAAGGCTTTCGCCAACTCTCCCTTATCTCGCCACGCCTCGGCCAGCTCGAAATAGTATTCCGCTCGTGCGGGAGGATGGCGTTCTATCGCCGCACTGAGCTGCGCAATTCCATGGGTCAGATTGCTTTTCTCGTTCACTTGAGCGATAGCAAGTAACAAATCGTTTTCCGGCGTGCGAGGCAACTCTTCGGGATAATACAGCGCGACTGGCCCACGGTAGGCGGTGCCACCCGTCTCGTGCCGTTCGGGCATTTCCGCCAATAGATCTTCGGTGGGCCTGCTCCGCTGGATGTAATGATCGGTGACTACTGCGTGCACGACATCCTCCGTGCGCCGTTTTGGCATGTGACATCCGATGCAATCAACCGAGCGCGAATGTCTTCCGGACTCGACTAATTGATTAAAAGCAGAAGCGTGGCACTGCCGGCACACGTTGGTGTAATGCTGCGCCGCTTCTTCGCCGCGCGGAATGTCATGCGGATTGTGGCAGGTGGTGCAACGCAGCGCGCCGTTACTTTTTAGAAAACAGGCAGAGCGCCGCAACCGGTAAGCGGCACTTACAAGCTCGAATTTGTCGCTACGGCCCTTGCCCGGGGCGTGGTCGAAATTCAGGATAAATGAGCCAAGGGGCTCGCCAGGCTGGTAGGAGAAAGGGCCTCGCTCGTAGCGCTGAAGCGCGTTCGGCAGAGGGAAACTGGTGGTCTCGAGATGACACGCCATGCACAGTTCCATCTGACGCTGCGGGCTCAGGCGCGACGGGTTGACGATGGAAGCGCGTAGGTCTTTAAGCGAGGCGCCGGCCGTGCTCGCTAGCTGCGCGTGTTTGCGTCCGGGGCCGTGACAACGCTGGCAGTCGATACCCTCCGGTAGCGAGCCCATATATACGGGCTCGGCAAACGGTTGATCATGTCCCGCTGGAATCCGCGGATACCCATTGTGACAGAACATGCAGGCGTAAGTTATGGGGCGGCGAAAGCCATCGTGATCGGGCCGGTCGTAGCCCGGGTTCATCGCCCAATAGCCGCCCTTTTCGGCATACCAGGCGAGCGGCAATTCGACCAGCGTGCCGCGCGCGGTCCGATGCAAGTACGCGCGCGCGTGATTACCGGACCCCAATACGAAGTCGATTTGCTTCTCCATGACATTGGCTTGTTTGCCCGTGGAATCGATCTGATAACGGCGCTGGTAATATCTGCCGTCGCGCTGCAGCATCCTGAAATAGCTGTCAGATGGCTTGTGATAGAAGCTATTTTTGTTGCTGAAGTCTTCCACCATGTTCGTGGACGAAGGTTGGTAAAAAGACCGCGCCATGCCCGTTCGCCTGTAGGTCTCCCATACGCTGCCATGGCAGCCCGCGCACACTTCTGGTCTGGCGTAACCGGTTTCCGCGCGGCCGTATGCCGTCAGCGCCAGCGTCCCCAGGATGATGCCTGCCAACCGCCAATCTCGCAGCACTGCTCAGTTACGGTATCATCACGCTGTCCCATTGTGATATAACAAGCGAGTTTTCTAAGTTCGACACAAGGATTGTGATGAGCATAAAGATGAGCATTGCCAGATGGGCGGTCACGCTGTTATTTCCCGCCGGCTTGTTTGCGCAGAGCGGCGCAGGATCGATTCAAGGCACCGTTCAGGATGCGAGTTCCGCCATAGTAGCCGGTTGCCCGGTCCATGTCGTCAACCAAAGCACTGGAGTCGCTAACGACACGACGTCCAATAGCAGCGGCTTCTATTCCGTGCCCGGCTTGTTCGCGGGCAACTACACCCTAACGTTCAGCGCGCCGGGAATGAAGAAGTACCAGACCGTGGTGGCGCTTCAAGACGCCCAGGTTGCTGTCATCAATGCCACGCTAACGGTGGGCGACGTCGCGGAGCAGGTAACCGTATCCGGAGCGGCGATTCAGCTTGCGACCTATGACAGCGGCACGGTCAGCACGCAGCTTGACTCCAACAGAATCGACCAACTGCCGCAAAATGGACGGAACGTGCTGGGCCTCGCCCAAAATACGGTGCCGGGTCTCGAGGCGGGCGGCACGCGGGCCAACGGCGTCATGCAGGAGGGCATGGAATACTCTCAGGACGGCGCGCCGATGACCAATCGCAACTTCGGCGGTGAACAGAACTCGGCGCAATCCACGCTGCCCGATCCGGATTCCGTGCAAGAAGCCAAATTCGAAACGCTCAATTCGAGCGCGCAGTTTGCCACGCCGGCCACCGTGATCCTTACCACCAAATCAGGAACCAACGATTACCATGGTTCGGCGTTCGAAACCGCCAGAAACAACTATTTCGGTATTGCCCGAGCGCGGCAGAATCCGGCCAATTTCGCCGCGCCCCACTATGTGCGTAATGAATGGGGATTTTCGGTGGGCGGCCCGATTAGCATTCCCAAGCTCTACAACGGCAAAAACAAATCGTTCTTCTTTTTCGCCTTCGAGCGTTTCTCTCTGCGGCAGGCCTCCAACGAATTGGTGACGGTGCCCACCGTGGCTATGAGAAACGGCGATTTCAGTGGATTGGTCAACGGCCAGGGTATCCAGCAAGTTATCTACGATCCGAACACCACACAGCCCGGCACGTTGCAGCGCTCGCCGTTCCCCAACAACCAGATCCCGATTACTCGCGAAAGTCCGCTGGCGTTGAAGATCTATGCAGCGACACCCCTTCCGACCAGTGCCGATAATCCGCTGGTGAACCCCAACTTCAACGCGGTGAATAACATCACGCAGACGGTCCCGAACATGACTACTCGGCTGGATCATGTTTTCGATCAGAACAATCGGATGTATTTCCGGTTCACCGACATTGATCAGACGCAGCAAGCTTTGCGCAACTATCCGGCAAACTCGCCGGCCAATATCGCCGGTGGCGGCCTGGTCCCGGGCGCCACTGGCTACCAGGCCATCCCGATCCAGACCCTCAGCGGCGCGATCGGGTTCTCCCATCTCTTTTCGCCGACATTCTATTCCGAGACCATCTTGAGCCAGCAATGGCAGAGGATGTATGTCCAGGGAGGCGGCGACGTCAATCAAAATTATGAAGCGCTGCTCGGATTACCGAATAATTTTACCCAGTCGGGATTCCCGACCATCGGCTCGAACCTGATCATGCCTTATGGCGGTTCTCAGTTCAATTACGGCATGAGCCAAATCCTGTCCACTCTGGATGAAAACCTCACCAAGATCATCGGCAAGCATCAGTTGGCGTTTGGCGGCCGCTACCGCCATGAACGCTTTGGCTATCTTCCGGACCGGTCGTCGGACACGGTCGCATTCTCAAATCTCGCCACGGCCGATTACGATCCAACGACCGGGGCCAATTACGGCGCGAAGGCCAATACCGGCTATGCGGATGCGGATTTCTTCCTGGGGGCCGCAGATTCGTACAGCCAGATAAAGAATGCACCGTTCGGCCATTACCGGGAGCAGGAAATCGATTCTTATATTCAAGACAACTACCGAGTTAGCCAGCGGCTAACGATCAACGTGGGGGTGCGGTGGGAGATGCATCCGGCGCCGCACGCCGACCAAAATGATTGGGTAACCTTCGACCTCGCCCATGACGCGCTGGTTCTTCCATCTCCGCTTTCCTACTACGTGCAAAACGGGCTTACGACGCAGGCCATCGTCACCAATCTCCAGAACCTGGGAGTTAAGTTCGAAACCCCACAGCAGGGCGGACTTCCGTCCGCAGGGATTTATAACAGCAATTTCGAATTCATGCCGCGGATAGGCTTCGCCTACACTCCTCCTTTTGCCAAAGGTGGGACTGTCATCCGCGGAGGATATGGCGAATATATCTATCCGGTGCCGGTGCGGAATTCTGTCCGGTACCTCACGCAAGACTATCCGTTTACCGCGAGTTACTCACAGAGCTACGTCAGTGCGTCTCAGTCACCGGACGGCTTGCCTAATTATCTGCTGCGCTCACCTCAAACCGTCATCGCCGGGCTCAACAGCGCCAACGTCGTGAATAGCGCCTCGACGAACGCCCTGCTTCCCGGCATCGGCCTTCAAGAAACGCTCGACCCGCACTATCCTCCCGCCCGGGTGAGGGACGTGAATTTCACAATTGAGCAACCTTTCCCCGATGGTTCGGTATTCCGCGGCACTTATGTGTTCACTCACGGATACAACTTGGACCAGAATTATCAGTACAACAACGCCCCGTCCACTTATGCGTGGGAGACGGCTACTGGAACGTTGCCGCCGACTGGGACTTATGCTTCGACCGCGACCCGTCCATACGATCAGACGGTCTGGGGCGGGAACGTGCTGTCCACAAAATGGGGTTGGTCCAACGATAGCGCGCTGCAGGTCAACTATCAGCGACCCTTCAGGAAGGGAATTGCATACCAGATTTTTTACGTTTACTCGCGCGCGTTCCGATTAGGTGGAAACACCTTCAGGGACAACATTCTGTATCCGGCCGCGGACTTTGCTCCTGGCGTCTTGCCATCGGGACTCAACACGGGGACGCTTCTCAATCCAAGCGAGGCTTTGAATCGGTATGAGAATTATCACATCGATACCGCGATTCCCGAGCATCACGTTACCTTCAATGGAATCGTGGACCTGCCGGTGGGCAAAGACAAGCGCTTTTTGCACGATGCCAACAAATGGCTGGACGCTCTGGTAGGCGGTTACCAGGTGGCATTTGTGGGACAGGTTCTCTCGCAATCGTTCCAGGTCAATGCGGGGAACTGGGGAGCGACCAGCCCGGTTCAGATTTACGGCAGCTCCGTGCCAATCAACGATTGCCGCAGCGGCGTTTGCCATCCCGAATATCTGTGGTTCAACGGATATGTCTCCCCGGCTGTGATCAACGCCGCCAAGAACGGAATATCCGGTCTTCCCTCCAGCTACACGGCCTACGTCGCGCCGATCAACAATGTGCCTGGCGGCGCGAACTTCGGCAATAACAACGTGACGGTCACGCTGAAGAACGGAACGCGAGTGGTGACCGGTTATTCGCCCGGACCGTCTGGCGCCAATCCGTTTTCGCAGACTATACTGCTTGGACCGTACAACTACAACACCGATATCTCGCTGTACAAGGTGTTTTCGCTTACCGAGAGGGTCCAGCTGAGAGTGAACGTGGATGCGTTCAACGCGTTTAACATTCAGGGCCGCGTCAATCCGAATACGACTGACGGCGTGGAGTCTCTCCAGACGTCGTATTGGACGCCGCGGCAGATTCAGTTGACGGCACGGATCACGTTCTAGTCGTTCCGTCCGCCTTCCCTTCGGAAGCGATGGCTGCCGAGTGGTTTCGCACGCGGCCCCAACTGAAGGTTCTGCAGATCTTCACTGAACGCTATCCCTGTGCCAAGAGCTTAACTGAGCGCGGATAGGATCTCGCCGTGCCCCATCTTCAGCGCCCATGACCGCGGGCGTGCCCACGGCTCGGCGTCGTTCTCCTCCGGGTCCGCTCCGCGCTCGATCATTATCCGGACAAGCTGGATGCGCCCCCAACGACATGCCCAACCGAGAGGTGTGCTCTGGAGGATCTCGTCGCGCCGATCCGTGAGTGCGCCCGCGTCGAGCGCCACACGTCCAAATGCGGCTACTTCGTCGTCCGTGATCCAATCGCCCATCGCCGCGATTTCGTGGAGAATGGTCCGGCCGAATGAACCGACGATGGTTGCATCGCACGAGGCAAGAATGAGGCGAAAGCACGCGAGATACCCTTCGCGGCCGAAGTCTTTGTTGCCCGCATATAGCCATGGGATGTGGTGCCAGAACAACAGCGGCGATGCAAGCACGCGAAACCATCGCGGGTCGCTGCGAACCCAGTCGATGCGCTCTAGCGACATACGGACAATCTCGGTATTCCCTCCCGCACCGAAGCGGAGCAACTCTTCCGAGAGCGGCTTATCGCGCGGCTTGAGGCCTTCGGGTAATATGCCAAGTTCGTCATCGATCAGCATCTGCTTTACGATGCCGGTTTGGCGATAGATGGCTGCGATGTCCGCGGTCACTAACCCACCGTGCTTCCGCAGTAACTCCACCATCTCCCATTGTTTGTGGCTGTACGCGCTGTACACGGCAGACCCGCTCGAATCTACATGCACGTTTGGATTCGCGCCATGATCGAGCAGCAACTCGGCCATCTCACGACGTCCCAGAGCGGCGCAGTACCACAATGGGTAGCCTGCCGAGGGTACGGTCCAGTCGCCTTCGCCGCCGGAGACGCGCTCGTCGGGATCGAGGCCGCAGTCGAGCAGCAACTTGAGAGCAGCCAAGCGGTCATTTCGGACCGCGACAGAAAGCAGCCCGCCGCCGTTCCAATCAATGTGATTCGCGAGCTTGCCTTCCGCATAACGCGCACGCAGCCACTCCAAGTCGCCATTGGCAACGGCAGTACGCACGGCTTCCTCGGCGGAAGCGGGCTCTGTAGGCGTTTCCTCATCGTCTTCGTCTTCGGCCCTGCCTCTGCGTTTCTCTTCCTCCTCGATAATCGCGACGATCTCGTTGTAGCCGCGCTCGTGCGCTAATGTCCACGCGGATGTCGCATCGCGGTGCGGATCGATGCCCGCGCGGGCGTTCGCGCCATTCTGCATTAGCAAGCGCACAACGTCCGGTTGCCGGTGAATGACGGCATAGTGGATGGCGCGATGCTCGTCTCCGTAGGAGACCGTCATATCGGCAAGCTCGGGACGCGCCTCTATCATCGTTCGTACGCGCGCGATGCCGCCAGCGCATACTGCTTCCACAAGGCGCTTGATAGTGATGCCGGCAACATATGCCTTCAGCTTCGGCCAGCTATCAAATCCGTAGCTGCGGGCAATCACGAGTTGCGCATCATGCAATGCGAAGGTCGCAGGGTTGACTCGTTCGTAATGTGCATTGACCTCCTCGACCATCGCGGGTTCGCCGGCCGTAAAGCTGCTCAGCAGTTCTTTTGCCTGACGCTTGAGTTGTTCGAGGTCTGGATGCTCCCGCATCCGGCGGGTGGCTAACTTCGGTTTCACATGAGCTCCTTTCCATGCGCCCGGTGTCCGCTAGCTCGGGCAGAAAAGAGTTCACTTAAAGATCATCGAGAGTTGACGTGCAGTGGGACGCGGTCCCTTTCCGCGGACACGGAGGCGTCCTGAACACGCCAAACCAGAAGATAACACGGCCGGAGGCGCTACGGCACGATATCATGCCCGGAGAAAGCCTCGCCGATGCGTTCCACCATCACGCTATCCGAGATCCCGTCACAACATTTGCCAGCGCCGGTCCCCTACGCTGTCCTCGCGCCTGAAGGGCAGAAACCGCTACCGCTGTGTGTTCTCCTGTTGGGCGCCGGCGGCACGCGCGATTCCATGACCGATCTCCAGCCGCTGTTCGACGCCTGGTGGGCCGAGAACGGCATTCCGCCGATGATCATCGCCACACCCACATCTGGCCTCGACTACTATATGGAGGACCACGCCGGAACAATTCGTTGGGATTCCTTCTTAGGCGACGACTTCATTCCGCACCTCCGCTCCACCTGTGGTGCTAGCGACCTTACCGTCATTAGTGGCATTTCCGGCGGCGGGTACGGTGCGCTTAAACTGGCATTCGCCCGGCCTCATTCGTTTGCTGGTGTGGCTGCAATGCAACCGATGCTTGAGCCGGGCCTCTGCGAAGCTAAAGTTGGAGCGCGCAACCGTCTCCATCACTCCGCGGGCGGCCCGCCTCAATTGATCGGACCCGCGCGAGATCCTTCATTCTGGGAATCGAATAATCCGGCCAATCGGGCTCGCGACAACGCGCAGCAGATTCGCGACTCCCGCATTGCCATCTATCTTGAGGCGGGTGACTACGACTTTCTCAACGCGCATGATGGCACTGAATTCCTCCACCGACTCCTTTGGGACCTCGATCTCTCTCACGAATACCATCTTGTCCGGAATGCCGATCATGGCGGACCAACTATGCGCCCCCGCCTGTACGCGATGTTCGCCTGGATCGGATCCCTTTGGAACCCGTTGCGCTCGGATGCCGCTGCCGAAGAGGCCGCGATGGTATGGTTGAATTCCGGAATGGAGGGCAAGCCCCCTGCCGGTGCAACGACTACCAGCGCGTTTATTCATTTCCTTCGTGCGCGTTTCGAACCCCTGCGGGCCCAAGCGGCGCAGAATGACCCCACCACAAAGCGTCGCTTTGGCGTTTGGTAAAACCCGTCGGTATTGCAAAGACGCGTATAATCGACTGCAAGACTGTCGGGGGGTCCAAAATGTGGCGACGATCCTGTGCTTTAACTTTGCTCGGCCTGGTCGGGAGCCTTTTGCATGTATTGGCCGGCCAGCCAATTTCACCGGCCAGAACGCCGGCTGACCCCGTCGTCGTGAACACGATTGTCAACCTGCTCGAACAGAGTCATGAGCTGGATGCCCAGGTCATGCGGGGCTCACAATTGCTGACATTGTCACGGCAAACGGAATTGGTCTCACGTTTTCGCGCCGATTTAGGCCAGCAGTGGGCAAATGAGTTGTTGGCGCTCTCCCGCAATTTGGAAGGTGACGGCCCCAGTTCCGCGCGGAACACGGCAATGAGAGTCCTGATTCGACTGGATCCGAATCGAGCGCTGGAACTGCTGGACCGCGCAGATCTTGGAGAAGCGGCGGGCACGGCATTCACGCCCGCGGCGGCGGAAGTGCCGCAGGCCGTTTTCTCGGCAATCGTTGGACGGGACGGCACCGGAGCCTTGCCTCTCCTTCAACAAGCGGCAGACCGGCTAGGAGCGCGGGGCCACTATCCATACGCCGCCTTGGGCTACGCTGCGATCGAAGCATCAAACCCTTTCTGGCGCAGCGATAAACAGCGCGCGATTGAAATCCTGAGATCGGTTTTTGACCCGGCTCTTGACAGATACATGAAGGCAAATCGCCAGTACAGCGACGATTTCGAGTTTGGCACCATGTTGCAGGTGCTGGCTGGAGGGCTCCCGTTTGACGTGGTGCAGCCCGCTTTGCACGAATTCGTGAAGAGCCTTCTGGCAATGGACTTAAGCAAATATGAGCTTGGGGTCGAAGTCTACACGCGTGACGGCAACAAGATTGTGGTCAGCAATCCAGCCGACGCAACGCTCACGTATTTCGGCCAATTGGTAAACCGCGATTCGGAATTGGCGCAACAGTTGAGCGCCGAAAGGCCGGCGTTGCGGGCAGGATTGGAAGCAACCCGTGAGGGAAACGTTCGATCCATGACCTTCGGGCGGTCTTTCCAGGCGGCGAGTATACGGAGGCCGGCCACGCAGCAGTTCCAAACACGAAACGACGCGATGGCCTTTGCTCACATCAACGCCGACGCCGCCATCGCCAAGGCTGAGCAGCTGCCGGCCGACCAGCGAGGCAGCACGCTTTTGGATGTAGCGCGAGGGATAGCCGGCGAACACCCGGACCGGGCGGCGGAACTCATTGCTTCGGTCCAACGGGACGCTGGTTCCCCCGATCTGCGTATGCAGCTGAATGTTACCTCTGCGCAAGCCTCAGTTGCAGCAAGCCAGGGAAATCGAGACGCGCTGCGTGAATTGCTGCGACGCGGGTTTGAATTGGCGGCGCAGGTCACTGGCACGGTACAGAACCATGCAGCGGGTAACTTCACCCCAGGCCTGCCGCGGATGGTGCAGGTGGGAATCCAGAACGAACGGGAACTGACCGTCGCATTTCTCGACGCAGTTCCGCCCTCAGGCGAGAAGGCGGAGCTCTTACTCAGCGCCGCCGACGCGCTGGCATCCTCCGCTCGACTCCCGATGGGCTCCCGCAGCGGTCCCGCACGGCCAAGCCAAGTTCAATAGGCTTTGGGTCGGATTTGACCCTCTCCCGGTATGGCTAGAACTCCACAGTATATTTACGTGGGAACATAAACGTATTATTGTTTGAAAGCGGCAAATGAGTATGGATATGGACCACTTTTGCGCTGAGCTTCCAGTCTGTTTATGCCGCGATTCCGTATCACGATCTGCGGGCAGTGAAGGAAGGCATCAGGATTGAGGAGATCGCGGCGGTCTTCGATTGATGGACGGTGGAGACACAGCGCTCCGGTTCGATTCCGGCGTTTGTTACCGGCGCGTCTGGAGGATGTGAGCGGCGTTCTGCGCTTCTGCCCATACGCGCAGGAAGTTGCCGCCCCAGAGTTTAGCAACCTCGCTTTCGGTGTATCCGCGGCGAAGTAATTCCGCAGTAACGTTGACACTTTCGCCTTCGTTCTCCCAACCAACTACGCCGCCGCCGTGATTGAAATCGGAGGAAATGCCAACGTGATCGATTCCGATTCTTTTGACTGCATAATCAATCGCATCGACAAATTGCGCCAATGTCGCTTTGGGCGCCGAATAGATAATCTTGTGAAAGCGTTCGGAATATTCATTCCGCTTGGCCTTAGAGAGGGCAGCACCCGGTTTGCCTTCCGTAAAGCCGTATTCCGTTTGCAACGCCTTCACCTGGTCTTGCAGATTTCTTGGAAGTGGCCGCAAGTAGCTGCTGAAGGCAACCACCTGGACCACACCTCCGTTTTTCTGGATGAGCCGGAGTTCCTCGTCACTCAAATTCCGCGGCGTGTCAACGAGTCCTTGTACGGCGGAATGTGTCGCAGCGACTGGTGCGTTGGTCAAACTCAACACCTGCTGGAAAGCGTTGAGGCGCTCCACGGCCCGTTTACCGAGTTCGGATAGCCCTCCGTGCTCTTCCGGGCTATCACCTAACGCTGCATTCGGCCGCGAGGAATCGGCCCAGTCATTGTGCCCGGCGTGAACGAAGCCGCCGAACATCGGCGGGCGAATACGCCAATTCGGCGCGGCTCGGATTTTGTTGGGCAATGTTACCGGCAGCTACAACAACAACGCGACGTGGGAATCATGAGGACTGTGGATGCCGATGCGGGCCTCATGATTGACAGATTAAAGCTCTTCGTTACCGTGTCAAGAAAAGTATACTATTTCGATGGACAATGCTATGATTGGGGTGAAGGGTTAGCAATGGATGCGGCGCAGTGGCGAAGAGGTAACGCGGCGGTCTGCAAAACCGCTACGCACAGGTTCGATTCCTGTCTGCGCCTCAAACTGAAAGAGGACTTCTGACGCAGACGGAACGTTGGCATAAACACGAACTGGAGATAAAAGGGTTCCCGGTTAAGCTGATTTCCTGCCGAATCGACCAATCTTACTTGACGGAGGTGGAATCGATCTCTTCAGGAGCGACGATTGCTTTGGCCATTGCAGCCACGCCTGAGGAAGCAAGAAAGAACGCTCTGGAGACCGCCACGAAACGCCTGCTCCGTACTCCTCGTTTCGATCTCGACTTAACTGTCGGCGGGTAATCTGTGTAATTTTGGTAAGGAATTCAAACCTGGTGCACATGAATTCCACGGATTTCCCGTCAGTAGCCAGAGCGTTGGCGAACACCGGCCGCTCGTTTTATGAACGTGGCTGGGTGCTCGGGACCGCAGGCAATTTCAGCGCGGTTTTGAGCCGGCAGCCCTTCCGGTTGGCTATTACTGCTACCGGCCTACACAAAGGCGAATTGGAAGAAAACGATTTCCTGATTGTGGATGATTCCGCGAAGGTTCTTAGCGGAGCCGGCAAGCCCTCAGCAGAGACGACGCTGCATATCGCGATTGCGCAAACTAAAGGCGCGAGCGCGATCCTCCACACGCACTCCGTCTGGGCGACGATTCTTTCTGAAGCGCACGCATCGAATGGCGGTTTTGAGCTCAACGGTTACGAAATGTTGAAGGGCCTGGCGGG
>DATBEF010000016.1:0-4195 GCA_036269625.1 Bryobacteraceae bacterium
ACGCGCAACAGTATCCTTGCGGAGTCGGCGGATGTTGCTGATACGAGCGCGAAGAGACGCCGGGGACTGCTCGGCCTTCAAAGCCTGCCGAGCGGAGGGGGGCTTTGGATCGTACCTTGTGAGTCAGTGCATACATGGGGCATGCGGTTTCCAATCGATGTTCTGTACCTCGACCGGAAGAAGAAGGTGCGCAAAGTTCGCAAAGCGATGGGGCCTTGGCGCCTCTCAATGTGCTTGCTGGCGCATTCCGTAATCGAGCTTCCCGCTGGAGTTATTGAGCTAAGCGGGACACTTCCCGGAGATCAACTGGATTTGTCCCCTCTTGAGCAGTGAGGCCCCTTAAATAAGAGCGACGGTCGCTCATTCTCCTTGTCTCTTGGCCAATTGATCATGGTTGGCTGTGGAATCATAGAAGAGTAACCCCGACAATTTAAGGTTCCCAGTTGAAAAGACCCGCTAGATCTTTGTACATCGCGGCAGGAGCGGTCTGCTCGCTTTTGCTAATCGCCCTTGCGTCAAGCATTCATCCTGTTCAGGCGCAGAGCCGTCTGACGTACCCGATCGTCTCGCCCAGCAGCGGTCACGTCGCGCTAGGATTGGCTCTCCGAAAGCTCAGCGTATCGGGCACATTCATGCAGGCCCCAGCGCATCCGGATGACGAGACCAATGCGTTGTTTGCGTACTTCGGCTATGGCAAAGGGCTGCGGGTAATCGATGTCCAAAACAACCGCGGCGATGGCGGGCAGAACGAAATTGGACCGGAGTTGTTCCGCGACATCGCCGTGCTTCGCACGTCGGAACTGCTCGCCGCGCACCGCATTGATGGCGCGGAGCAATACTTCACGCGCGCAATCGATTACGGCTACTCGTTCGATCCGGAGGAGGTCATCGAAAAATGGGGTCGGAAAGACATCGTCGGCGATTATGTCCGGCTCATCCGCACTCTGCGTCCCGATGTGGTAGTCACGATGAATATTCAGGGTCGTGGCGGCGATCGCGCGCACGAAGCAACGACGATCCTGACGCGCGAAGGTTTTCTCGCCGCAGGCGATCCGAATCAATACCCTGAACAGATTGCCGAAGGCTTGCACCCGTGGCAGCCGAAGAAGCTTTATTTCTCGGGTGGCGTTGGCGCAGTTCCTGCCGGGGGCAGAACCGGCCCCCCGGCTCCGGAACCGGCATCAAACGTGAAACTGACGCCCGTGAACACCGCCGCTTATGATCCCCTGCTGGGCCGCACGTATCAGGAAATCGGCACCGATGCGCGCAGCTATCACAAATGTCAGGGCATGGGCTCGTTCATAGCGCCCTTGCCTGGAACTGCAGGTGGCCGCGGCGGCCGCGGTCCCGCCGGTTATCAACTGATGGAGACCTCGATCGCCGGCGAAAAGGGCAAAGTAGAGAAAGCTCTCTTCGACGGCATCGATACAGCTCTCACTGGGATCGCGCAGTACGCCGGGCCGAACCCGCCTGCGCCCCTCACGTCCGCGCTGAATGCGATTCTCGATGATGCCAAACTCGCTCAGAGTACTTTCGTGGCAGGCAATGACCCGGGGACCGCCGCTCCGATTGAAGCAGGTCTTCTTGCCATACGGGCGCTTCGCGCTCAGCTGGCAGGAATGTCTCTTTCCGACTCCGCGCACTACGAAATCGATTTCCGCCTGAATGTTAAAGAGCGTGATTACGAAGATGCGCTCGTCGCCGCTCATGGTTTGGCCTTTGACGCATTAGCTGACGACGGATTAGTGATTCCAGGCCAACCCGTGAAGCTCTCTATAAATGTGCAGAATCACGGCGCTTCCGATGTCGCCATCCAAAGCGTCAGCATCTCCGGCTTCACCTCGCCGGGCAGTTGCTCGCCCGGAGCCATTAAGACAAACGCCACGTTCACATGCAACGTTGACGCGCACATCCCCAGTGATGCCGAGCCAACCACGCCTTATTTCAACGACAACTACTGGAAACATCCGGAAAATCATGCGATTCAGATCTTCCGCCCGGACGTGCCTTTTGGCGTGCCATTCGCGCCGACCCCATTCCGAGTCGCGTTTCGGCTGAAAGCCGGCGCGGTCGAAATCACGCGTGAACTGCCCATCGAGTTCCGCTACGTGAATGATCCATTCGTCGCCGACAAACGCATGGAATTGACGGTAGTGCCCCCGTTCTCTGTGTCGATTGCGCCCGCCTTGATGGTTGTTCCCGCTCCGGCCATCACGTCGCGCACGCCGCTGCAGCGTGAAGTACATGTCTCGGTCACGAGCGGAACGAAAGGAGTGGCTCAGGTCAACTTAGCACTGGCTTTGCCTCCAGGCTGGAAGGCCGCGCCATCGAGTGTCCCTATAAGCTTCGCGCACGAGGACGAAGCGGTGTCCGCGCGATTCCAGGTCACCGCTCCCGCGCGACTGAAGTTGGGCGACTATACACTGCGTGCCGTCGTCACCTCGCCTGGGTTGCCGGACAAAAAATTCGACAGCGGCTACCACCCCATCGAATACCCGCATGTGGAACGCCGTCAAGTCATCAAGCCAGCCGAGATCGCTCTCAAAGTCATCGATGTCAAAACCGTTCCGAATCTCAATGTCGGCTACATTGTGGGCGTCGGCGATCAGGTTCCTGCAGCGATCGAACAGTTAGGCGCGCGAGTCAGCTTCATTGATCACGACCAACTCGCATGGGGCGATCTTTCCAAATACGACGCCATCATCACGGGTGTCCGCGCCTATGAGCGCCGCGACGATCTTCGCGCCTACAACCGGCGGCTCCTCGAGTACGCGAACAATGGTGGCACCGTCATTGTGCAATACAACAAAACAGAGTTCAACCAGGCTGACTATGGCCCGTATCCGGCGAAGGTCAGCGGAAACCGTGTTTCCGATGAAACGGTTCCGGTCAAAGTTCTGGTTCCTAACGATCCGATTTTCAACTATCCAAACAAACTCGGCCCTGCCACTTGGGCCGGATGGGTTCAGGAGCGCGGTCTCTATTTCCTAGGCGAAAAAGACAAGCGCTACATCGACTTGGTTGCCATGACCGACTCATTCAAAGACAATCCGGGCGAAAAGCTGGGCTCTCTGGTGGAAGCCAAGACCGGCAAGGGCCGCTGGATTTATCTCGGCCTCGGTTTGTGGAGGCAACTGCCTGCCGGTACGGAAGGCGCTTACCAAATGTTGGCCAATCTCATCAGCCTGGGCAACGCTCCAGCAAGCAAAGCCGAGAATGCCCTGGCGGCGCGGTGAGTGCAAAGCGATTCGCTCCCGAGTACACCGTTTGCGTTCTTAACGAAAACTTCGAAGACGCAAAATCGCTGTTTCTCGATCCGCTAATCTCTATTCATTACGCGCACCTGGTCATGCTGGCTGCGCAGCGCTTCGTGTCGTCCGGCGATGCGCATGTGATCCGTGAGGCGCTCGATTCTATCTCGCTTGACGACGTCCGAACCACTTCTTACGACGGGCAATGCGAAGACCTTTACTTCTACATCGAAGGATTGATCATTGCTCGTTGTGGCGAGGACATTGCCGGACGTCTCCACATTGCGCGCAGCCGCAATGACATCGATATGACGATGTACCGCATGCGGCAGCGCGAGTTCATTTTGGGCCTATTCAGCGCGAGTTGCGACTTGCGCCGCACGCTGCTCGCTTTGGCCGCCCGTCATCGTGGAACGATTTTCGCTGCTCACACCCATACTCAACGCGCGCAGCCCACGAGCATGGCGCATTATCTACTCGGCGTAGTCGAGCAGTTGGAGCGCGATGCTGCGCGCCTGACCGCGGCGTTCGAACGCACCAATCGAAGTCCTCTCGGCTCTTGTGCAATCACGGGTACAGGATTCGGAATCGATCGCCAGATGACCTCTGATCTTCTTGGTTTTTCCGGCCCTACCGTGAATACGTTCGGAAGCATTGCAACCGTCGACTATCTTCTGGAAAGCGTCTCCGCAGCCGCCGTGCTTCTGACTGGCCATGGACGGTTTGTGCAAGATCTGCTGTTATGGAGCACTGCCGAGTTCGGTTATTTGCGCTTGGGCGAAGGCTTCGTTCAGTCGAGCAGCATTATGCCGCAAAAACGAAATCCGGTCGCTCTTGAACACGCGCGCGCTATCGGCAGCAAGGCGTTGGGCCAGGCGCTTGCGATTTTCACGAGCGTCCACAACACGCCTTTCGGCGACATCGTCGACACCGAGGATGACCTG
>DATBEF010000024.1:0-16309 GCA_036269625.1 Bryobacteraceae bacterium
TATCCGAGTAATCCGGCCTTTGGGGTTGGGATTGGATGAGAAGGCGGTCGAAGCTGTTTCGAAATGGCGATTCATTCCCGGACGAAAAGGCGGCGTGCCGGTGGCCACGCAAGCCCAAGTCGAAGTGAATTTCCGGTTGCTGTGATTGTGGAGGAGGTGTGTCACAAGCGCTCACTTGCTTCAGGTCCGCCAGGTGCAAAATGCTCTTGTGCGCGACAATAGGGTGTGACACAAGCGATCACAAAGGATCCCGACACGATGCACGGCGTGCCCGTGTTCCGGGGGACGCGCGTGCCGGTTCAGACACTGTTCGATTACCTGGAAGGCGGTGATACGCTGGAGAGCTTTCTGGAGGGATTTCCAACGGTTTCCCGCAAGCTGGCTCTAGAAGCTCTTGAAGAAGCCAAGCAGCTGTTACTAGCACGTGCCTGATGCGGCTTCTGATCGACGAATGTATCGATGAGCGCTTACGGCTTCTATTTCACGGCCATGAGTGCCAAACGACACGTTTCGCGAAACTTGCAGGACTGAAGAATGGCCGACTGTCGGAAACTGCCGAAGCGGCCGGGTTCGACATCCTCATTACTGTCGATCAAAGTATCCCCAATCAACAGAATCTGGCCACGCGGAAGATTTCTATCATGATTCTCTGCGCGCCAACGAACCGGCTCTGCGATTTGGAGCGGCTCGTACCCGCCGCGATGCCCATCATCAACTCAATCGGGCTAGGCAGGTAGTGAGAGTTAGATAAGGATTCTACTCGGCTCTTAGCGACGTGGCGGGGTCCACGTGAATTACGCGCCAGGCTGGGATCATGGCACCGACGAGCGCAAATAGGGTCAGAATGAAAGACACCACAACGAACGTGGCAGGATCAAGCGGACTCGTCTTGTAGAGCAACGCAGACAGAGTTCTAGTCGTGATGAATGACGCGATCAATCCAATGATGACTCCTGTACTGGACAGTCGCAAACAATCGCGGAGGATCAAGCCAAACAGGTTCCGGCGATTGGCTCCTAATGCGATACGAACGCCGAATTCCTGCATGCGTTGAGCGGCGTTGTAGGCAAGCAAGCCGGCGATTCCGAGCGTGGCAAGCAGCATCGCGGCAACCGCGAAAGACGCCAAAAGCCGCGTCCGAAAGCGTTCGGCCGATAGGGATTCATCGAGGATTTGATCGAGAGTCTTAATGCTGCCTGTAGGCAGATCGGGATCAATTTGGCTTATCTCGTGACGGATTGCGCTTGCCAGAGAGAGCGGATTGGCCGATGTTCGGACCAGCACATTCATCGCATTGACCCAATTGTTGGGGGCAGTAAATATTGCCAGACGCGGAGCTTGGCTGGTGAGCTTGGCCTTCACATCTCCGACGACACCGACGACTGTTAACCAGGGCTGGTCATTCATGGGATCATCGACGCCAAATTTGATATGCCTGCCGATGGGATTTTCATGCGGCCAAACTCGCTTCGCAAGCCCCTCTGAAATTACGGCGACATGTGGTTTTCCGATATAGTCCTCAGGCTGGAGCAAACGGCCTTTCAGAAGCGGGATGCGGAGAGAAGCAATGGCATCGCCGAGGCAGAAGAGCGTGTCTACCCGCTCGCTATCGCTACCGCGGCCTTCAACGGAAAGAACTACGTTTGAGGTGGAGTCGATCGGAAGATCTGAGATTGCTCCCACTTGCCGGACGCCTGGAAGCGCGTTCAGGCGGGCGAGCAAGCGATTAAACAGATTCGCGATCTGGGGCGAAGTTTTATATGTCGTGTCCGGGAGAGCGATGCGCATGCTGACCAAGTGCTCCGGACGAAAGCCTGGGTTGGCTTCGGTTGCATTGATGAAGCTACGCAGCAGGAGGCCGGCGGTCGTTAACAGAATGAAGGCGAGGCTGAATTGTACGATCACGGCCGCGGACATGATGCGGCGTTCGCGCCTGCCTTGGGTACTTGTACGGCCTTCGCCGCGAAGCTGGTCTGCGAGGCCGGAACGAACAGTGCCGATGAACGGCGCAAGGCAGAAGAAGAGAGGGGTTGAAAGGGCGATGGCGAGCACAAAGGCCGTGGTCCGCCAGTTCAAACCGACTTCGCCTAAGCGAGGCAAGGTATCGGGCGCCAGATGGACGAGCAGCGGTATGGTCCAGAAAGCGAGGCACAGTCCGACGGCGCCTCCCGCAGCTGAGAGGAGCAGACCCTCGGTTAGTGCCTGGCGAGCCAACCGTCCCGATCGAGCGCCGAGCGCGGCTCGCAGCGCGAATTCCCTCTGACGGCCCACCATGCGACTGAACATCAAATTGGCAACATCCGAGCAGCCGATCAGCAGAACGATTCCGACAGCGGCCATCAACAGCAGCAAGGGCCGTTGCACATTGCCCGTAAACTCCTGGTAAAACGGAATCACTTGCGCTTCGAGCGAGAAGTGCGGTAGATGCTGAACCATCTGCTTTATTCGCGTTGGGTAGTTCTCGACAAGACGTTTGATCAAGGCTTGCGCTTCCGCGTTTGCTTGCTGGACTGTCACGTTGGGCCGCAACCGAGCGATCATGCTGTAGTCGAAATTGCTAAGCATCTGCTTCCGATCGTCGTTGGTCCAGGAAACCGGCACAAATAGTTCAGCCGGATTGTCGTTATATCGCGATCCCCTTATGGGAAAAGAGAAGGATGCTGGCATGACCCCGATCACTTCGTAGGGAATCCGATTGAGAAGAATCGTGCGGCCAAGCGCCTGCTGGGGCGTTCCAAACAAGCTTCGGGCGAAGCCGTCATTCAATACAACAACTCGGGACGAATGATCGTCTTCCTGCTGTGTAAACGCCCGGCCCGCGGCGGGAGAGATTCCCAGAACCTGAAACATTGAGGCCGAGAGACGCGTTCCTTCTATGCGCCGCGGCTGCCCGGCGCCTGCGATTTCGTACTCTTGAGCGTGGTAGGTTCCGGTCGACACGAAGGACTGATTGCTTGCTGTCACGAATAGATAGTCGGGGCACGAAAATGGCAGGACCGGATATCCAAGACTAGGGACGCCTTCTGTGACCGAGACGAGGCGGCCTTGATCCGGGAACAATAGCGGGCGGAAAAGCACCGTGTCAACTACCGAAAAGATGGCGGCATTGAGGCCGATGCAAAATGCCAAAGCCGTGATGACAGTGAACGCAAATGCCGGCGCCTTGCGAAGTGTGCGAAAGGCAAATCGTAAATCACTGAGGGTGTCTTCCAACCACCGCACTCCACGCGCGTCGCGGCACTCCTCCTTCAAACGTTGCGTGCCGCTCAAGCTGGAAAGTGCGCGCCGTCTTGCGTCTTCGAATGATGTTCCGGCGGCAATCTCTTGTTCGATTTCACGCTCGACGTAGTCGTGCAATTCGTCCTCGAGATCATGTTCCACTCGCGAGCGGGCGAACAAGGATTGAAACCGGAGATGCCATTTTCTGAGCCATCGCATAGGAGCTAACTCTGGAGCGGTCTTATCGGTATCCGATAATAGGATAGTCCTTGTTTGCGATCGAATGCAAGCGGTCTATGCGCTCAAGAACAGGCCGAATTCGGAGAGAGCCGGAGAAGCCGCCGCCTCGGTGATGGAAAGTCTCACGCGAGGTGCGTTTATTTTGCTCTCCGTTCGGATCAGACGGCAATTGCCGATGCTGTTTTCCTTTGCTAGGGGCGTCCATTTGCCGCCTTTCGCAGCCACGTCAATCGCTACAGCGCGGATGCGCTGGCCCAGAGGCAATGCTTCCCGTATTCGGATTACGTCGAAGGTGACTGGCGCTGGAAATTCGAAGGTCACTTCCGCCGTTCGCACGTTGTCGTTGGTGGCCCAGTAAGTGTCACGATTGTCATCGAGCAGGTTCGCCGGCCCGAAGCGCGGGTCGTTGGCTCGTATGTTGGAAGCGGTGAGTTTTGCCTTCGCCCCGAGGTTCGTTTTGAACATCGCTTCGCGCCTTTGTCCGAATTCCCGCAAGGAGGCCGCGTCGGTCTCAAAGATCTGCCCTCGGCGATCGGGCGGCACATTCAGAAGAAGGCTCGCGCCCCGTCCCACGGATTTGAAGTAGAGATCCATCAGGTCATCCGGCGTGCGGACTTTCTGATTTTCGTTCGCATGCCAGAACCATCCTGGCCTGATGGATACGTCGCATTCCGGTGGCATCCATTCCGCGCCGTCCACGGTGCCGGCAATAGACCGCTGCGTGTCGATGTCGCCGGGGACAGCCGGGCCTCCATGTTCTCCGCGAGGCGTAACGGTCTCCCAACATGTTGGGGCGGCAAATCCCTTCTCGTTGCCTATCCATCGGATATCCGGGCCTGCGTCGCTGAAGATCACGGCATCCGGTTGGAGCTTGCGAACCAGGGCCCAGGTGTTTTTCCAATCGTAATAAGTTGACTTATCGATGGTCCGCTTCTCGCGGGCGCCGCCGTAATAACCGGTACCCCCGTTTGCGCCGTCGAACCATACTTCGAAAATTGGACCATAGTTAGTGAGTAACTCGGTTAATTGACGGCGGTAAAGCGGAATATATGCCGGTGTTCCATAAGTGGGATTATTGCGGTCCCACGGAGATAGATACACGCCGAACAGAAGGCCGTGCCGCCGCGCGGCTTCCGATATATCGCGCACTATGTCTCCCTTCCCATTCCGCCACGAACTACTGCGGATGGAATGCGCGGTGGTCGCAGTAGGCCAAAGGCAGAAGCCATCGTGATGCTTGCAGGTAAGAATCACGCCGCGCATGCCGGCCTGCTTTAGCGTCGAGACAATTGAATCGGGTTCGAAGGCCTCTGGCCGGAAGATGTTAGGGTCTTCGTCACCTTCGCCCCATTCCCGGCCGGTGAAAGTGTTTACCGTGAAGTGAAGAAAGCTATAGGTCTCGAGACGGTGCCAGTTCAATTGCCGGCTTGAAGGCAGAGCGCCATAGGGCGCTGGCGCTCCGGATTGCCGAAGTTGGGCGGTCGCGATACTTGCGGAAAGTAACAGGGTTCGGCGGGTCAAAGTACTTGATAGTTTACGTCAGGTTTGTTGCCCGCCAGCATGATAGATGATCAGAAAGCTTGCTTGCAGCCGTTCACGTGGCGATGAGCAGCGGCACGATTTTCCGTACGCGATTTCCCGAACAGATTCGAGTTGACATATGATCTTGATCGGAGAGTTCGGACATCATGAAGGTCATATACGGCACAAGAAGTTGTTTCGGCGCGGCGCTAATTGCGTCGTGCGCACTGTGGAGTTCGTGTTCGACAGAGTCTAAGGTGGCGGATGCCGTCGCCAAGACGGATACGCCTGCGCCCCCGGCCGTCGTAGAGCCGTTATCCGGAAAGACGGCCTATTGGGAAATGTACGCGTCGGCCCGCAAGTGGTCCACAGATGCAGTCCCGTTGGAGGTAAAGAGCAAAGAGATTCCGGGGATAGCGAACGGAGGCGGGAAAGCGGCAATGTGGACCGCGATGTTCGCTTCGCCCAGCAAGAGCGAGGCGCGCGTCTTTACCTACGCGATTGCCGCGAAGAAACCGGACATCTATAAGGGCGTATCCATTGGCCGCGCATTGCCATGGAACGGGCCAAGCCGGGACATGCTTCCGTTCCAAATGTCTTCGGTGAACGTGGATTCCGATGCGGCTTACAAGGCCGGCGAGACCAGGGCCGCGGCCTGGTTGAAACAGCACCCCGGCGAAGAAGCCACGCTAACGCTACGAAGTGTCGCCGAGTACAGTGTGCCGGTTTGGGGTATCCTGTGGGGCGACAATAAAAAGGGCTACCGGTCCCTGGTCAACGGGGTTGATGGTACGCCGATCACTAACAAGTAGCTGGTAAAATTCGTCAGCATTTGGGGATTGCGCTTCGGGTCCATGTTGCATTCGGCCCGGCGCCCGCGTCTTCTGGGAGGAGGCTTGGAAACGGCAAACGAACTTTATTCTCCGCCATCTGCAAGGCAGCGGCTGGAGCCGTCTGGAATAGACGAGCGCTCTAGCCATGCCGCCTTGCGGGCGATCGCCACTGTCGAGATTGTGAAAGGCGCGGCCGTTCTGCTGATCGGATTTGGCCTACTGACGCTTTTGCATAAAGACGTGCAAATTGAGGCGGAGAGCCTCCTCATTCACCTGCATATCAATCCAGACCGCCGGCTGTCTCAGGCCTTTCTCGACGCTGCGGCTAATGTCACCAGCGCCCGTCTTTGGGCCTACTCAGCCGCATGCGCAATTTACGCGGCAGTACGCTTTACGGAAGGCTATGGCTTGTGGCATTCACGAGTCTGGGCTGAATGGTTCGCACTACTTTCAGGCGCCATGTATCTGCCCTGGGAAGTTCTCAAAGTAATGGAACACCCATCTCCAATTCATTGGAGTTTGCTGCTGATAAATCTGGTGGTTGTGGGCTATATGGCTTATGTGCGGATTGCAGCCTGGCGGCCGCCTCGTTACCATCAAGGCTAAAGCCAACAGCAACGAGGCGTTTAGCACAGACGGGTTATTTCGCGCGTGTGGCCGTAAATTCCATGCCCTGACCCTCTGCGCCTTCTCGGGCCACCGTAAAGTGGATCTCGTCTCCAGAGACCTTACCGACGTAGTGCATCTTCATGGAATTCCCGTTGAACTCGCGGACGACGTCAAAGGAAATCGTATCGCCGTCCACTTTCCCGTTGGAAATATCGGTATCCCCCTGGCGTCCGCCCATGGTTCCGGTCAGCGCGTTGCCGTCGGCTTTCAAGTTCATGGATACTTCCCGTTTCTGACCGTTTCGGCCCTCCACCTCCCCGGTCCATTTTCCGGAGGGGTCCGCCGCCCATACCATTGCCGCGAGTAAACAACCAGCCAGTGCCAATCGAATCAGTTTCATGAAACCTCCTTGGTTTCCGGTTTTGCGTCGATAGGATGATGCGCTAGCGATGTATTGCCGTTACTGGCGGCCCAGTAAAGAAACGTAAGGAGCTATTTGCCCTGCATTTAGACCATGTTGATCTACTGCAGGAACAACATGAGCACGCGGAACTCCGTGGGCCTACCGCTTCGGGTGTATGATCAGTCCCAGATTTCCACCTGACGAAAAGGAGCATCTTTAAACGCATGATTCAAGCGCCCGCTCACCTGAACCGCCGTGTCTTTATGGGAGCAGTCGCGACGGCCGCGGCCTCCTACAACCGGATCCTGGGAGCGAATGATCGCATCCAGGTCGGAGCAATCGGTACCGGACAACGCTGTCAATACCTGTTGAGTCTCCTCAACAAGCTTGGCTCGAACGACATTGTCGCCGTATGCGACGTTTACGAACCACACCGGCTGGAGGCGAAGGCGAAGTTTGCGCCGGATGCGAACGATTATGTTCACCACGAAGAGGTGCTCGCCCGGAACGATGTGGATGCGGTGGTCATCGGCACGCCGGATCACTGGCACGTCCCGATTCTTCTAGACGCGGTGCGTGCAGGCAAAGACGCTTATTGCGAAAAGCCCGTGACCCACACTATTGAAGAAAGCGCGCCGCTGATCGCGGGCGTGCGGGAATCGAAGCGGATCGTGCAGACGGGAACGCAGCAGCGCAGTTGGGAGCATTACCTTGCGGCAAAGGCGTTGATTGAAGGAGGAACGCTCGGGAAGATCACATTCGTGCGCACCTATTGGTATCAAAACCATATCGCCAACCAGCAGTCGGGGCCACCGGTCGACACCTCCAAACTCGATTGGAAGCGTTTTCTGGGCAAGGCGGCGGACCGGCCGTTCGACCATGACCAATACGCGCACTGGCGTTGGTATTGGGACTTCGGCGGCGGCGCGATGACCGATCTGTTCGTTCACTGGGTCGATGTAGCGCAGTGGTTTACAGGCAACGATATGCCTAGCCGCGCGACCGCCAGCGGAACGAAATTCTTGCTTCCCGAACGCCAAACACCCGACACGATGAGCGCCGCGCTGCTCTATCCGACCGTTTTAGTAGAGTTTGACAGCACGCTATTGGGCTATATCGAGGGCGGGGGACTGATGTTCCGCGGGACTAAGGCGGCCATGCGCCTGCATCGCCGAGGCTTCGCCGTTTACGATGAGATTCCAACCTACAGCGAAACGTTCGAACCCGAGAACACCGTTATCGAAGGCAAGTCCACGCACGATGGGACCATCGACCACATGCGCAACTTCTTGGAATGTGTGCGATCGCGGAACACTCCGAATGCACCAGTGGAGGTAGGCGTGGCGGCCGCTCGCGCGGGTCATGTCGCTAACTTTGCATTGCGTGGGAATGGCGTCTGGACGCCGGGTCATCAGAAGGCATAGCACAATTTGTAATCGCCCATGAAAAGAATCTTTTTAGCCTTAACGCTGCTTGGTCTGGCGGTGATAGCTGTCATAAAAGTCCGTGCGCAGCTTAATGAGAACCGCGGCAACGCGCCAGGCAATGTGCCAGAAACCACTTACTTTGTCCATCGCCTGGGCACGGACCACGCCGAAGGTATCACCGTGCTCGACATGAATGGCGACGGCCGTCCCGACCTGCTGAGTGGCGCTTACTGGTATGAAAATCCCGGACCGCAGGGCGGCGAGTGGAAACGCCACCAATACCGGACGGTCGATATTACTGGTGAGTTCGTTTCAGACTGCGGCGAATGGACGGTCGATGTTAATCACGACGGAGCGCCCGACGTGGTCACGGTTGGTTGGATGACCGACGGCCTGTGGTGGTATGAAAACCCAAAGAAGCAAGGGGTGATGTGGCAGCGGCATCTGATCGCGCACATGATCGAGACAGAAGGCGGCTGGATGGCCGACATTAATGGCGATGGTAAGCCCGATCTCGCCCTGGCCCACTATGGCCGTTCCGGCCTTATCTGGGTAGATTTCGCCGGACCCGAGCCCAAAGTACATCATCTCGGCGGTCATGACGAAGACGGCCATGGTGTCGGGATGGCGGACATCGACGGCGACGGCAAAATCGATGTTATGACGCCTTTCGGCTGGTTTCAGAACGTCGATGCCGATAACGACAAATGGCAATGGCACGCCGATTGGAAGCTGAACGAAACCGGCTTCCCGATCATTGGCTATGACGTGAATAACGACGGCAAAATGGACCTGATCTTCGGGCGCGGGCATAGCTACGGTCTGTATTGGCTGGAACAGCAAGGCAGTGGCGCAAACCGGCGGTGGGTTCAGCACACGATAGACGAATCTTTTTCACAGGTGCACGCGCTTAAGCTGGTCGACCTGGATGGCGACGGCCAGCCTGAGCTCCTTGTCGGCAAGCGTTATCGCGGCCATGATGGGAACGATCCGGGCTCTTACGATCCTTTGGTGGTCTATTACTACAAGATCGATCGCAAGACCGGCACGTTTACGCGTTATCCCGTTTCGATCAATGGCACTGCCGGCGCGGGGACGCAGTTTATTACTGCCGATCTGGACGGCGATGGCGATCTGGACATCGCCACGGCCGGTAAATCGGGTGTGCACTTCTTCGAGAATTTGAGGATCAACCAAGTGCCGAAGTCCACGCGTGAACAGGAACTGCTGCTGGATAAGGAGTGGCCATTTCCTGGAGAGGGCGAAGAGGCGGCGTGGCAGCACGGCACAAGAAAGAAGTAGACACGCAAGGGGCGTAGACGCCCCTAAACGGGCCACCGCTGGCTCACGGGCGGTGTGAATCGATTGTTTGCTTTAGTTTTTCAAGTGTCTGCTTGTCGAATTTGTCGGCATTGGGGCGTTCAAACGTCGGCGCCGCGATTTGAACATAGTGCCGCGCCAGAACATAATTTCCCTTTTTAGCCGCGATCTGCCCTTGCGCCAAAGCGATCGTCGCGGCGACGGTAGAATCACCGCTGAGTTGGGCAACTGCATCCGCATCGATGTTCCGCAAGAGGTCCGAGGCTTCATCGAGTTTGTTCATGCCGATGAGGCACGTTGCAAGGGCGTCAGCGGTTCCGCCGGTCACTCCGGCACGCGGCCCGAATGCGTGTGTGGACTCGCTAAACGCCTTGCGAGCGTTCAACTCGCCTTCGGCATAGTGGCCGGCCCGGCACTGAGACAAGGCGGCATCGGAAAGCGACTCGACTGTGAGATCCGATATGGGCCCCGGCCTTGCCACAGCGATCCTATATAGGATGAGATCATCGCGGGCCGCTTCATCCAGCATGCCTGCATAACCTTCCGCTGCCGCTCGTGTGCCCAAAACGGCCATGCTGACCCGGTGATCCGCTCCTAGCTTCGTGACCAAGATGGGATAGATCAAGTTTGTCTCTTTAATCGAATCGGCGTACCTGCCTTGCCTCATCAGAGCTTGAGCAAGATAGGCCCGGACCCGCAAGACCTCAAGACTGCTAGAGCCGTACGATCGAGAAAAGTCCTCAACGACCTCACGAAAGAGAGGCTCCGCCTTCGCACCCTCGTCCAGACGAACGTAGGAGAATGCCACCATTTCTTTCATACGCATCCACTCGATCTTGTCCAAAGAGGGAGCCGCTTGAGCCCGGCGCAACGCCTCTGCGAAGTTCATATTTGCCGAATGGGCGTCATTCGTCACAATTGCGATTGCTCCGCGGGCGTACGGAAGCAGAACTGAAATGTCGTCTCTTGGCCGGGCCGTTTCCGGAAGCGAGGCGTTTGTGCTGTTGAGAAGTGATTGAGCCGCCTTTAGTGAACCGGGCTCATTGCTCATGGCCTCCATGGCTGCCCAATGCAAACGGACAGCAATGGCGTCCTGTGAGGATGGGCCCTCAGCGATCTGGAACAGGCGATTTGCGCGATCATATTCCTGGCGCGCTCGCGCAAAGTCGGACCGGTTGTCAAAAGCTTTAGCTATCGTTTCGTGGAGCCGCGCAGCGATCGCTGGTTCCGTCCTGAATTGTGCATCGATTTGCGAGGACGCCCGATTCACCACGTCCGCGAACGATTCCTGAGCTTTCCCGCTCTTGAATGGATCGGTTCGCCCAAGAAGATCATCTGTAAGGAACCGATTGATGACGGTCGCTATGGCCGTTTCCCGATTGGCATAATCTCGCTCCATCTTCAACCGGAGCGTAAAGAAGCTAACGAGGCCAACAATCAGCGTGAATACTAAAGCCCCGGCGGTGACCATTCGCCGATTCCGCTTAATGAATTTGCCAAGCCGGTATCGCAGTGTGTCCGGCCGGGCCATCAGCGGCTCGCCTTTCAGATAATGATCGACATCCTGCGTCAATTCCACGACTGAGTGATATCGCCTTGAGACATCTTTCTTCATCGCTTTTAGGCACAGCACGTCCAGATCGTTCCATGCGCCCTTTTCGGCCGGGGCGCGTTTCGCTGACGCAGAAGGCTTGTCTGGTTCCTGCGGGCCTGTGATGATCAACTCGGCTTCTACTGGCGTGCAATTTTCGAGCGGATATGGCGGCCTTCCGGCGAGCAGTTCATAGAGGATCACACCAAGCGCATAGACGTCGCTATAAACTCCGACGATCTCACCGCGAAGCTGCTCCGGCGCCGCAAAGGCCCGCGTGAACCGCAGTTCCGTCTCGGTTTGCCTGGAGGGCTCGTCAGGATTTTCGAGCTGCTTCGCAATACCGAAATCCAGCAGTTTCGGTGTCCCATCTTCATTTATAAGGATGTTGGAAGGCTTCAAATCGCGGTGGACAATCAGGTGAGTGTGCGCGTATTGAACCGCCTCACAGACAGATCGAAATAGGTGCATCCGTTGTTGCGCGGAGCACGCGTGGTCACGGCAGTATTCATCGAGAGGTTTGCCTTCGACATACTCCATTGCAAAATACGGTGTTCCGTTTGGGTGAACGCCGACATCGTAAAGCCGCGCAATAAAGGGATGTTCCAGTTTGGCGAGCGTCTTTATCTCGCGCGTAAAGCGTTCCGCGAGACCGGTACCAGGAGACATTAAACCAGACGATATTAAGCGAACGAATTTGACGGCGACACGCCTGCCCGCCGTCTGGTCTTCAGCCAGAAAGACCTCACCCATGCCGCCTCGCCCAAGCGGCCGAACAATGCGGTAGGGGCCGAAGTCCTCAAAAGGGACTGGTTCCGGATAAGAGTCGAGTATGCGATCCGCAAGATCGAAAACGTCGAAGTCCAGAATGTCCATTGCTTACTCCCTGCCTGGATGAATTTTTTGGCCTAAATGAGCTTTCGCTTCCTGCCATTCGCGTTCAACCGTTCGCTTGGAGATAGCTAAGGCTGCCGCAGTTTCGTCAACTGTCATTCCGAGGAGGAATCGGCACTGGACTATGCGGGCCTGAACGGGATTTTCGCGCTCCAATTCGCCGAGAGCGATGTCGAGCGTAATGGCCTCTTCAGCAGGCAGATCCATTCGTTCAGGTGAATTAACCGGGACCCGCTTCTGGGCATTCTTGCGCCGGGCTCCATCGATGAGTATTTGGCGCATGGTATTCGCGAAAATCGCAATTACCTCGTCATAAGATTTCGACGACAAATCCGGCGGCTCCTTCAGTAGCTTCATATAGGCTTCATGAGCCAAAGCAGTGGGGGTAAGGGTTGGATTTGTGCCGGGCCACCGCACACGTGAAGCTAAAAGCCGTATTTTGTCGTAAAGCTCGCTGAAACGTTCGTCGAGCGCACGCCTATCTTCGGCAGTTTGGCCTACTTGGTCACCAGTACATATTTGGAGCGGATTGGACATGGCGGGTTTTCCTCCGGTTTTGCGCAACATTCCGTGAAGGCCACGAAAGACGTGGTTCCTGTCTCGAAATCGTACCAGAAAATGGAGGGTCAAATTATGACCATATTTTTCCGAAGTCTGTGCGTTTGGCGCCGATTGACGCCACTTATATTGGCGTGCATCTGTGCCGCTGTCAGTGTTTCGTTTGCCCAGGCGCAAATTGCAGAGGCCGTTTCGACTGCTGCGCCCCCGCCATCTGCATCGTTCGAATTTTCGACTATTACCGGTTCAGGCGACACGATAACAGCGACTTGGGTTCCGGTAGTCGACAGTTCGGGCACAACTACCTACAAGAACATCACGTTGCTATTTCACGTGGATTCGTCTGGCAACTTGACCGTGGCGCCCGGTTATCCGAAAGTAATCCCGTCGCCGCCTCCGTTAGTGTCGTCCTTCAGAGTGGGAACGTATACAGGACCGGGCAGCATGTCGAATTACATAATCACCGTGAGTGGACCGGGTGTCACGACGGGCGGAGCCACAGAATGGTCGCTCGCTGCAGCTTCGGGCACTCCCTATTACAGTTATCCAGTAAGTGCGACCTGGTATGTCGGGCCAATTGCCAGCAATCCGTTAGCTGCGCGATTGAAGGCCGCTGGCATAACCTCAACTGCGTGGAGCTATGGCCTCGGCGGCTCGTCTTGTGGTTGTCCCGAGTGGCAGGCCAATACTCTGATCGGGGTGAGTCAAACCGGGAACGCACTCACGATCGTGAGTTTCACCAGTAACGGAGATCACCCGGAGCCCATAGAAGAAATAACATACACCCTCAAACCTTGACGCAGCCGCACGGCGGTTAATTTGGGCAGTCCGAAAGGGCTGCCCCTTTTTCAAAAGATTCAAGGAGGCCATAGTAATGTCAGTTCATTTCCGCGCAATTTTCATAATTCTGTCTGTCGCACCAATGATTGCTCAGCAGCCAACTGCTGGTACAGGGAAGCAGAGCTTCAACAAAAGTGCGACGGCCTCGAACCACTTAACTGTAAATGGCGTGGTCGCAATGGTGGATGCCGGCCTCTCAGATGACGTGATTGTCGCCAGGCTTCGGAAGGAAGATAAGCCGTTCGACCTCAGCCCGGAAGATCTGATACGTCTTAAGAAAGCCAAGGTGAGCGACTCCGTTCTCAAAGTTATGATGGATCCGAAAGCGAACCCGAGTCCGGCAGCGACACAGAGTCCCCAGCCGGTTGTAATTCAAAGGCCAATCGTTGCGGGGATTTCTGTTTCCAGTTCTTCAGGCGCAACCCCGGCCGCGGGCACGAGCACCGCCGGCGACCAGAATGATCCACTTGTGCCGCACGATTCCGGCATCTATCTTTACACCAAGGACCGGGATGGTAAGCCGCAGATGATCGTGCTGGAACGAGCCGCGTACCAAGGATCCAAGACGGGCGGTATGTTGGGTTCGGCGTTGACTTACGGCATTAAGAAAGCAAAGACGAAAGCAGTGATTCCAGGATCTCGTGCGGGCATCCGGGTCGCCGATCCATCGCCAGTGTTCTATTTTTACTTCGACGATAAGCAGGCTGGTCTCGGCAAGACTTATTTCGGAGTTGGCAGCCTCTCAAATCCAAACCAGTTTGTTCTGCTGAAATTGGAAGTCAAGAAATCGGACCGCGAAACGACCGTCGGGCAGTACAGCGCGTTGGGTATGTCCTCGGGAAGCGATTCCAGCGCGATGATTCCTTTCAAAAGTGAACGCATCCGAGCGGGTCTCTACAAGGTGGTTGTGGACAGTTTGAAGGCCGGAGAGTATTGCTTTCTGGCCTCCAGCGGCATGGGTGCGACCGGCATGGCGGCCGCTTATGGCGTGGGGGCAACGAGCAGCACGGATATCTTTGATTTCGGTGTCAGCGTCGAGTGAGATGATCGGCTGGCCGGCGCCGATATGAGGCGAACTCCCAAATTCTGCGACAGCCACTTTTGACGGAGATCATTCGCGGGTATCGCTCGCGGGTATTTTTTGCGAAGCTACATGCTAAGATCAGCCCGCGGCAGGGCTACCTGACCTCAAGCTTCTGGTTGCCACTTGAATCCCGCCGTCTCGATTGGGCTATTTGTAGGGAAGCGCTTCACTGGCCGCGAACTGCTGCCCTACATCGTCGCCCAGGTGGCGGGCGCTATTGCAGGTTCCGGAGTACTTTATTTGATTGCAAGTGGCAAACCCGATTTCTCTCTCGCTGGCGGATTTGCCTCGAACGGCTATGGCGCGCATTCCCCAGGCGGCTATTCGCTGCTTGCGTGCTTTGTTGCGGAAGTTGTGCTTACGGCGTTCTTCCTGCTGGTTATTTTGGGAGCTACCGACGAGCGCGCGCCAAAAGGCTTCGCTCCCATCGCCATCGGGCTCGGTCTCACGCTGATTCATCTCATTAGCATCCCTGTTACGAACACGTCGGTGAATCCTGCCCGCAGCACTGGCCCGGCTCTCTTTGCCGGCGGCTGGGCATTAAGCCAGCTCTGGCTGTTCTGGGTAGCACCGATCCTGGGAGCGATTCTCGGCGGGGTAATCTCCCTGACCTTCTTCGCGGCGCCACAGGAGCCCCTGCGCGAGCAGATGGCAATCCCGGAACATTGAGCGGCCGGGTTTCGATTGAGGAACAAGGCTCGCTAGCGGCTCTCCTCCAGCAGTTCCGCCAGATACTGCTTCCAAACGTTCGCCTGCGTGTGGGTGCCGTGTCCTCGTGTCGCATCGCTAATCGGGATCAGCACGAATTTCCCTCGCTTCAGCCGCTGTACATCGCGCGGGGCAATTCCAAGCTCAGGCGGATTGATGAAGTCATCTGCTGAATTGATCCACATCACGGGTACATCAATCTTTTCGAGGTCCGTGGAAGGATCGTAGGTCCGCGACGAATCCACTTGATACAGCAGATCGTTTGCATCGGTAGCGGCTATGCGCTGGGTCACATAGCTTTCGAGAAAGGCGTCTGCCTTTGCCGCAGTCGGATAGTTCTTTTGCATTTGCAAAGGCGCCGAGCCGGCGATGAGAAGTAGATATTCGGCCGATTCCAGTCCGTGCGGCTGCTTTGTATATTCGCCGTTGTTCCACTCCGGATCGCTACGAATCGAATCCATCAGCGCCTTTCGCCAAATCCGATTCCGTCCTGCAATCGGCTCCGGCAAGCAGGCGAGCGGCATCAAAGCATCCATCATGGCCGGATACATCTCGCCCCATAGGAAGCTATGCATGCAGCCCATTGAGGTGCCCATCGCCAAGCGCAGATGGTTTACGCCCAGGCCTTCGGTGACCAGCCGGTACTCCGCTGTGACCATGTCGTAGTAGTCGTAATGCGGGAACCGCATGTGTATTCCATCGCTGGGCTTTGAGGAGTTGCCATGGCCTATATCATCCGGCAGGATGATGTAGTACTTGCTGGTGTCGAGCAATTGGCCGGGCCCAAACAGCACGTTCCGGAATTGCGGCGAGAGAAACTGTTTACCGCTGCCGCCGGTGCCATGCATGATCAGCACGGCATTCGTAACGCGGCCACGCGGATCGCGAACAGGCGCGCCTAGAGTTGTGTAATGCAGCCGGAGATTTTCTAGCGACTCTCCCGAACGGAATCGGAAGTTTTGAATGCTGAAGTTCCCTTCCTGTTGAGCAAAGGCGCAAAGCCCAAAGGAGACGCAAAGCGACAGGATCCGCCAACTACGCATGAGCGCACTGTAACATCGG
>DATBEF010000048.1:0-17813 GCA_036269625.1 Bryobacteraceae bacterium
AAGCCTGTGTCGTTCTTCCAGTCGGACGCATTTGGAGGCGGCATTTGGGGGCGTGGCGGACCTTCCGTGAGTCCTGAAGGAACTGTTTATGCCGCCACCGGCGACGGCCCTTTCGATCCGGCGAGTGGGAAATACGCCGATACCGTACTGGCGCTCGCGCCGAAGGATCTGAAACTAACGGATTATTTCACGCCCGCTAACGCTAGCTATCTCACTCGCAAAGACCTCGACATGGGAAATGTGACGCCAATCGTTTTTTCATATCACGGCCAGGAACTGATTGTGGCGGCCGGCAAAGAGGGTAAGTTGCTGCTGTTGGATGCCAAATCCTTGGGCGGAGCCACGCATCGCAAGGGCCTGTTTGAGAGTCCGCTGTACGCGAACGGGGAGGCCGATATTGCCGGCCGTGGGTTCTGGGGCGCCTTCGCGAGTTGGGAAGATGCTAAAGGAATCCGCTGGCTCTATGCGCCCGCCTGGGGCGCCATGGCCCCGAACGCGCCTGCTTTCCCGATCACGAACGGCGCGGCGCCCGACGGCAGCATCATGGCTTTCAAAGTAGAGGAGAAGGATGGCCAGCCCAGTCTCATACCAGCTTGGATATCTCACAATATGGCCGTTCCCGAGGCGCCGGTTGTGGCGAATGGCGTGCTTTTTAGCATTTCTAGCGGGGAGTTTACCCGCCAGGTTAAAGAGAACGGAACGCTCTACACCGCAGAGGAGCGCATTCGAGCAAGCACGGGCAATGCGACCTTGTGCGCGTTTGACGCGGAGACGGGAAAAGAGCTGTTTTCGAGCGGCAAAACGATGTCGTCCTTCACGCACCTGGGCGCTGTCGCCGTCAGCGATGGCCGCGTGTACGCGACGACCCACGATTCTACTTTGTACGCCTTCGGGCTCCCGGACCAATAGATCTTCCCGTGGATCTTAGTCCGCCAACGGATTTGGCCGAATTTGGAAATGAACCACTTTGCTGGTTGTCCCCTTGCCCGTTTCGCTGTGGAAAGGTGTGCGGGTGCCCCAAGTCGTCCAGACGCCCTTCCCCTTCCATCCCGTCTTCGAGTCCTCGATTCGGCCGTCCATCCCCTTCGCGAAAAATCCAAGTGGATAAGGAACGCGCATGATAACGAATTTTCCGTTCACCAAAGCGATCAGTGAATCGGACGAATTGCCCGTGATAATCGGCGTGTTCTTTCCCAGCCCTAACGTATCGAAGCGATCCACCCAGTCGTAGTAGTGTGAATCCGCGCTTCCTGAATCCTTCACATTGTGAAAGTTTGGCCCCGGCGTCGGATAGAGCGTCCAGCCTTCCGGACAGTGTTGCCCCGTTGCAGTCGGGCCATTTAGCGGTCCTTTACATTTTCGCCGGTCGAAACTGGCTAGATGCCCGCTTCCCAGCGCCACCCAAACAACATTGTTGCCGTCAATATCCATGCCTCTTGGGGAATACCCCCACGTCTGCGCCTTCGGATTATTCCACGGGACCTCATAATATTCCGCGAGCGCGGTCTCTGGCGGATTGGATCCCGGATTCAGTCGCACGATGCCTCCGGGAAAACCGAGCACGCTGCCCCATACCATCCCATCCGTCCCCACAGCCACCCCGTAAAATGCGGCGTTTAGCCGGGTGTCCCGGGCAGTATCGGCCGGCCCGCTGAGCGCCTGAGATGTCCCCAGACTCTCGCCGCTCGGGGCCGTTAAAACCTTCTGTTCGGCGTCCAGATACGCGTCTCGCCTGCCGTTGCCGTTCGTGTCCAGGACAAGCGCCGTCCACCCTTGCGATTTCTGTTCGTCATGCGTCTTGTCCCACATCCGCGTATTCAGCCAACCCACAACGCCTCCGCCTCCGCCGCTGCTGGTCCACAGCGTATTGTTGGCGTCCGATGCGAACACCAGGTGGTGCGTGCCAAAGCAGGTATCAATCATGGATGTCTGTTTTGTCTCCGGATCGTATACCGCCAATTGCCGCCCTGAACTCGCGACTGGCGTGAGCTTCGCCGAAACCAGACTCGAGCCTGCTTTGCAGAATGCCGGATTGCCGCTCGCCCGAATTCGCGACGTGTACCACAGCCGCCCCCTCTCGTCGAACATGGGATTGTGTACTGTTGTGTGGCTGTCCCAAATCGCTTCGTCGCCCCACACCGCCGATGGCTGCAACGGCTTTGGCTGTCCTGGCGTGTCTGGATCGCGGTAAGTGACGTTCACCCGGCTTATAGTGTTGTGCACGGGATCGAGCACCGGCAGATAATCCCTGCTCTCCTCGGGTGATCCATAGATCAGCCCATTGGCGTTGACCGTCGGATTGCGCTTGTCACTTGAGATCTCGTCATGCAAATACGCTTTTGGATCGGCCCAGTCCCATTGCGTAACCACGATATTGCGCTCCATTCCCTCCGGTCTCGGCGGCGCCTCGGCAGGCAGTTCGCCATTCGCGATCCGGGTGGTCCAGTCGCCGAACTCGGCCGTTGCCCTTTCTGGGCCCAACTGAGCGAGGCCGCCCACCATCGCCCTGCCAGCCTGTCCCGACTGCACGCGCCGCATCCATGCCTGCGCTGGTGAATCAAAATTGCGGAAAGCCGCTGGGATGGTGCGCGTATATTCGTTCCCCAATTGGTGGCAAGATTCGCAGCTATCGGTCTTGATCAGGTGCATCCATTGTTCCCGCGTCTTGATGTTCGGTGAAATCCCGTTGCCATGTGGCCCGGTGCCTGGAAAGTCACTCTTCTCAGGAATCGTGAGCATCGCGTACCAATAATTTGCCGGATAATATTGCGCGGCGGTTTTCTTATCGGGCGCCACGGACGGCTTCAGATCGACCTGTTTTCCTGGACGGACCTGAACCTTTGGCGAATCCACCAGTCCGTAACCGCGCGCCCAAACTGTGTAGGTCGCTACGGGAAGGGAAGGGATCAGATAGCGGCCCTGGTCGTCCGTGATGACCTCCTTGATAAAACGCGTGGGCAGATCGGTGGTCTCGGCGATGACCCACACACCCGCTTCTGGTCCTTTGGCGCTGGTAACTACCCCGCCAATCTCGTCGGCTTTGACCTTTATCGTCGGGTCCTGTTGTGCAGCGAGGTAGCCAGCAATCGTCAGGGTTAGAACTGCTGAGGAACATACAAATCCGGCATTCCGCATTAGATACCTTCTTAGCCGTCTAAAAGTCCCGGCGTTTTGTTGGCCGGTTCCTGGATGGCCAGTATATACCGGTGCGGGCAGGATCGGCGAACAGGCGTCCTTATTTGATGCTCTTTACCTCGAACCGAACCATTGTGCGGTAAGCCGGAGTTAGCGAGCGGACGATGCTTTTTCTAAACTTCCGCGTAGCGCCGCAGGATCGTGGGCAAATTCTGTGAAAACGCCGAGCGGGCGATCACGGTGTCGCAGCCTGTTTCCTGGGCGGCATGTTTCAGGTCGACTTGCACGTGCGAGACATAGCCGAGTAGGCAGACACTGCTGGTCGCCTCGTCCGCCTTCAAAGCGCGGATGACTTCCAGCGGGTCGACTGCCGACGTATTGAGGTCAAGAATGATTACGGCCGGGTTCTTCTTGGCCTGTTCGACGGCATCCTGTTGCGACTTCACAAACACTACTTCGAAGCCGGCGCGCTTGGCGGCCTCCTGAATTTTCACCGTAAACATCAAGTCGCTCAGCACCGCAACCACTTTTTTCTTTTGGTTAGTCATGAAAGTCATTACCCACAGGCACACTTCAAGCAGGGGAGCTTCCAAAAGTGCTAATCATGCTGGGCTAGTTCAATTCTAGCGTTGTGTCGAAATAAAGCGGATAATCCAGGCCTGGGCATTCATCGAACGGAAAAACTTGGGTGGTATGGTGAGGCGATGGCAGAAGGCAATCTGTTACAAGATCCGTTGCGTTTCGACCGGCGGGTTCCTCCTTGTGCGATGGTGATCTTCGGCGCCAATGGGGATCTGGCGAAGCGAAAGCTGGTGCCGGCTTTATATCGGCTCTTTTACGAGGGCCGCATCTCTCAGAATTTTGCGATGATCGGGAGCTCGCGAACCCCGATTCCCGACGATCAATTCCGGGAGCACATGAAGGAAGCGGTCTCGCATTTCCTGGAGGATGCCCCCTTCGACGAGAGCGTGTGGAACTCCTTCGCGCAGAGTTTGTTTTATGTCGCGGGCGACGTACAGGACCAGGCCTGCTACGAGGCGATCGCCAAAAAGCTGTGTGAAGTCGAGAGCTCGCACAATACTGCCGGAAACGTGCTGTTCTACCTATCGACGCAGCCTAGCTTGTATGCGGAGGTGGTAGAGCATCTGGGCGCAAGCAATCTGCAGAAGGGCAAAGGCTGGCGGCGGGTGATCATCGAAAAGCCGTTCGGCCATGATCTCGAAAGCGCGCGAAAGTTGAGCGATGACGTCCATAAGGTGCTCGATGAATCGCAGGTGTACCGCATCGATCACTACCTGGGAAAAGAGACCGTTCAAAATATTCTGGCGTTTCGCTTCGGCAACAGCATTTTTGAGCCCCTGTGGAACCGGCGCTACATCGACCAGGTGCAGATTACGGCGAGCGAATCGATCGGCGTGGAGGGACGCGGCGGCTACTATCAGGAAGCAGGCGCGCTGCGCGACATGATTCAGAATCATCTTTCGCAGGTGATGGCGACGGTTACGATGGAGCCTCCGACCGTCTTCGACGCCGACACGGTACGCGATGAGCGCGCCAAGGTTTTGAAGGCTATCCGCATACTGAAGCCGGAAGAAGTGATGCAGTATTCGGTGTCCGGCCAGTATGGCCCGGCGAAGGTGGGTGGGGAAGATGTTCCCGGTTTTCGTGAAGAGAAGGGTGTGGACCCGAATTCGCAAACCGATACTTATGCCGCGGTGACATTCCACATCGATAATTGGCGGTGGTCGGGCGTGCCATTTTATATCCGGACAGGAAAGCGCATGCCGAAGCGCGTGACAGATATCGCGATCCAGTTCAACTCCGCTCCCATCGGGCTCTTTCAACAGGAGACGCGCGCCGGGTTGAAGGCTCCGCGGCCAAATCTGCTGATCCTTCGCATACAGCCCGAGGAAGGCATTTCGCTGCGTTTCTTATCGAAGAGTCCGGGGAGTGGCATGCGCGTGCGGCCGGTCTCGATGGATTTCAATTATGGTTCCAGCTTTGGGGAACGCACACCCACAGCTTATGAGACGCTGCTGGTGGATGCCATGGTTGGGGATGCGACGCTCTATACGCGACAGGATATGGTGGAGGCGAGTTGGCGCGCGGTGCAGCCCATTCTGGATGTTTGGTCCCAGCAGAAGTTCGATTTCCCAAATTATCCGGCTGGGTCCTGGGGACCGAAAGCGTCTGATGATATGCTCGCTCGGCAAGGCCATGCCTGGAGGGTGCCATGAGTAGTAGCGGCGTTGTATATCCGGCTCAACCCGAAAAGATCTTGAAGGCCTTGGGACAGGTTTGGACATCCCTCGCCAAGGAAGAGCAGCAGCATCAAAAGCCAACGGTTCTGCGCGCGTGCGCAATGACCCTGATTGTGGCTACGGACGACACGGATGGCGACCAAGGGACCGCTCTGCAAACCCTGATCGGGCTAATGCATGAGCATCCGAGCCGAAGCGTCGTGCTTCGCGTTTCGGAAACGGTGGAACGTGGTCTTGAGGCCCGGGTGCTCGCGCAATGTTGGAAGCCGTTCGGTAAGGCGCAGCAAATCTGTTGCGAGCAAATTGAGATTTCGGCTCATCCCCAAAGCTGGGCGCAGGTGGGGCCGACCGTGAACGGTATTCTGGCAGCGGATTTGCCCGTCGTTCTGTGGTGCCGTCAAAAGGCGGCCCTGAACCCGGCGGCTTCCGATGAGCAGAAAACAGGATTGGCCGCTGTCATGGATTTTGCCGGCAAGGCTATTGTGGATACCGCAGGCAGCGACTTACGGGGCGCCTATCAGGTGATCAAAAAATGGCGGCAACAGGGCCGCATCATCGGCGATCTGCAATGGACGCGCTTGACGCCTTGGCGGCAGGCTTTGGCGAATGCGTTTGACGATCCCGGCAAGCAGCGGGATATACTCCGGTACAAGTCGGTCGAAGTAGGCTATGCCGGCGCCGATCCGGACGCTGCAATTCTGTATATAGCGGGATGGCTGTCCGCCGTGCTCGATGCACACGCTTCATTGGTGAGGCTTGATGTGGGGCAGGGAACGGGTTTGCAGCGCGTTACGCTTCGTTCCGATACGGACGAAATTACGCTGCAAAGAACCAGCGACCAATGCATGACCCTCCGGGTGGGGGGACGCCAGCGGAAGTATACATATTCCGAGCTGAGCCTGTACACGTTGATGAACGAGGAACTTTCGATACTCGGGCCCGATCCAGTGTTCGAGTCCGCAATTGAGCGAGCCCTGGAGATTCACCAGGCATGAGCGGAGAAGCGAAAGCGGACTTGCGCGTATCCGCCACCGAACAGCAGGCCGCCGAGCAGTGCGGGCGTTATGTGCTTCATTTGCTCGCCAACGCCTTACGATCGCAGCCGAAAGCGACGTTAGCCATCTCCGGAGGCAATTCTCCAAAACCAATGTTCGCGACTATGGCGGCGGCGGAGTTCGATTGGTCGAACGTGCACGTTTTTTGGGTGGACGAACGGTGCGTACCTCCCGATGACGACCTGAGCAATTTCAAGATGGCGGACGAGACCTTGCTGACGCCCGCGCGAATTTCAAAATATAACATCCACAGAGTGCACGGTGAGATGCGGCCGGAAGAGGCGGCAGCGCGTTATGTAGAGGAATTGCGGGACTTCTTTGCGCTGGCCGACGGAGCATTACCGGTGTTCGATATCATCCATCGCGGGATGGGCTCGGATGCGCACACGGCGAGTCTGTTTCCCGGTGAGCCATTGATTGCCGACCGGGCGAATATTGCAGCGTCGGTCTATTCGAAGCCGGCGCATAACTATCGGGTAACGCTGCTGCCAGGTGTGCTGTTAAGCGCGAAACGAACCGTGATTCTGGCCGTGGGCCCCGATAAAGCGGAGCCGTTGAAGAATGTGTTGGAAGGGCCGCTTGATCCATTCCGGTATCCTTGCCAGATTGCGACACGAGAGACCGACACAGCGGCATGGTTTGTGGATCGAACGGCGGTTGAACGTCTATAGCGCAGTCTTTGCGCTGTTGACAATCACTCTGCTTTTCTCCTGCAGCCGCCCGGCAGCGCCGGTGAAACAAGAGATCAATCCGCCCTACAATCGGTTGCTGTTTGCCGGCGATGTGATGTTTTCGCGCGAAGTACGGCGAGATCTCCTGGCCTCGCACGATCCGGCCATGCCGTTCCGTAAGATCGCGCCCATATTGCGGGCGGCCGACATCTCCTTCATCAATCTGGAAACGCCCTTTTCCGATCAGGGGCCCTATTATGAGCACGGCTTGATTTTCCACGCTGCACCGCAGTTTATTGCGGGGCTTGAACTGGCGCACGTTGCGCTGGCCTCGACCGCAAATAATCACGCGCGCGATTGCGGCCCGCACGGGGTTATGTTTACAGTGAACTGGTTGCGCGCCCATGGAATTCAACCGGTCGGCAGCAGCGAATCGGCGGAACAGACGCACAAGGGCGTCGTCCTGGTGCGTAAAGGCATTCGATTCGGGTTTCTCGGCTACACGTACGACCAGAGCAACGGAAATTGGCGCGACGTAGACGATCGCATAGCGCTAACGGACGAGGCGGCGATGAGGCGGGACGTGCAGGCTTTGCGGAAGGGCTGCGATGTGGTGATCGTGTCCATGCACAACGGCATTGAATATATGCCGCGGCCGAACGCCAAACAGATCTCATTTGCCCATGCGGCCATCAACGCGGGCGCGACGCTAGTAGTTGGACATCATCCGCACGTGACGGAGCCGACTGAATGCTATCGGGGCGGGGAAATCTTCTACTCGCTGGGCAATTTCGTGTTCGATCAATATCAGCGCGTGGAAACTCAACACGGCGAGATGGCCGAGGTTTCGTTCCTGGGGACCCGGATTTTTGGGACAAAGATATTGCCCGTGAGAATTACGCCGAGCGGACCGGAGTTGGAGGCCAACGCAACAGGCGCGGATGCGCGCCATCAAACCGGAGAGGAATTCCTCAGACCTTCGGGTGGCGGGCTAGACACCGCGACCGTTTTGCGCGGTTTCCCGAAAGATGAACCTCCGGCACGGGAGAAACCCCGAATTTCGAGGATCGCTAGATAGGTAGTCACAGAAGTTGAAAATTTTTCTCAAAAAATCTTTCTGCTTTGTTTTGAAGCGATTAGCGAAAATTGGGCTGTTGGCGGGACGCGAGGGACCGCCGAAATCGCCGGGTCGATGTGCTTTACTCAGGATCGCAAGGAAATAAAAAACACCGAAAGCCGGGATGCCCTCCCGGCTTTTGCTTTTGGAGGCCCACAATGGGAGAGCTAATCATGATGCCGTCGCGGAATTCGGAAGCGCAGAATGCGCACCGTTCCGCTGAGACAGAAACACCGATTTGCGAGGCCACGTCGAGCCCGATGTCATCGGATGATTCAGCCGAAGCTGCTGAAGTCGCCGCCAATGAGAATGAAGTTGCACACCGCGCCGAGGTCGTCTGCATCCGCCGCGAAGAACGAAGCGCTGAAGCCGCCGACATCGCGGTTTGGAAATCTGCGCCGCGCGAGCGCACCCCGTCGTACTTCCCCGTCTACTCGAGTGTGTCCAAGGCCATGCAAGGCGCACTGCGAGGCTGGGTCGGAGAGTGGTTTCAGGAGCACCCTGAGATTCTGCTTCGACCGCACACCGCGTATGCGATTCTCGTTTACAAGTGCACCCACCCATTTGCCGGTAAGGCGACCAACATCTTCACCTACGACATTCAACAGACGGAAGCGCTGGACCGGGCCTTCGCCTCGGCGGCACATCGTTTGGGCGGATTGCTGAAGACCATCGATACCAAGAGATTCTCCTGGTTAACGCGCGAACATTACTTCGCCTATCGCAGCAAAGAAGTCGTGAAGTACGTTGCTCGCAATCGCCGCGCGCTATACAAGATGCTAAATGTTGAAACCGTACTGATGAACAGCATTCTGAAGTTCGCGGTTGTGGACATCAACAAGCTGGGTCTTGCGGAAGCTTACTCAGTGCTGCGCCGCGAAGTGCACAAGAACCTGAAGCGTTTCTCGGATGAGTTCGATTTGAGCCAGCACACCGACGAGTTGTTGCGGATTATCACCAATGCGCTGTTGACGAAGCAGGCAGCAGAGATGGCACTGCCGCTCGCCGCCTAAAACCTAAAACCCTCGGCGAGCGCGTTGAGGTAGACTGATGACCGATGACGCGCCGCAATTTTGTTCCGGCTCTGGCCGGAATTGCCCTGCAAACAGCCGGCTTGGCGAAGGACGCAAATAGCTCCGAGCCTCCGACCTTTCAAGTGAAAGCTACGCACGGACGGATCAAACAGTCCGTTACGTCCGGCGTCTTTGGTAAGGGAGTGGCCTTTGAAGACCAATGCCGCATGGCGGCTGATTTGGGGATTCAAGGTTTCGATCTGCAACCCCCGGAGCGATGGCCGATCCTGAAGCAGTATGGCCTGGTTTCCTCAATGACGTCGGGCGCGGGCGGAACGATTCCCGTCGCCTTAAACCGCAAAGAGAATCACGACGCTATTGAGAAGCTGATGCGGCCCATGATCGACAAATGCGCCGAGTTCGGGTCTCCGAATCTGATCACGTTTTCCGGTGTACGTAAGGGATTGAGCGATGCCGAGGGCATTGATAACTGCGTGCTGTTCCTTAATAAGGTGAAGGCGCAGGCGGAAGACAAGAACGTCAACATCTGCATGGAACTGCTGAACAGCCGGGTGAACCATCCCGACTATCAATGCGACCACGTCGACTGGGGCGTTGCGGTCTGCAAACGCGTGAATTCGCCTCGCGTGAAGCTGCTGTTCGACATTTATCACATGCAGATTATGGACGGCGACATCACGCGGCGGGTGCGGGACAACATCCAGTGGCTCGCGCATTTCCACACCGGCGGCGTGCCGGGCCGGCATGAAATCGACAACGAATCTCAGGAACTGAACTACCACTTTGTCGCGAAGGCGATTGCCGATGCCGGGTTCGAAGGATTCGTGGGGCACGAGTATTCGCCGGTACGCGATCCGAAAACTTCGTTGCAGCAGGCGATCGAGATTTTTACGGTCTAGTTCAGTTAATTAACGCAGCAAATCTTCTAACTGAATTTTCGTCTCGGTACCCGCATCGCGATATTTGACGATGACCGGCGTGTAGAGCGAAATGCCCCATTCTTTGCCGGGGCCGGAAGTGACGGCGCGCGAGCCGGCTACGACAACCGCTTCAGCAGGGATCGTCAGTGGCTCGGTCTCGGTTGCGCGATGCACGACCCCGTGCACAAGATCGTAGACCGGGGTGGAACGATTGACGATAGTGCCGCTGCCCAAGACAGCTCGCCGCTTAATCACTGTCCCTTCGTAAACTCCGCAGTTCCCGCCGATTAATACATCATCTTCGACAATCACGGGTAGGGCGCCGACCGGTTCGAGAACGCCGCCGATTTGCGATGCGGCCGAGATGTGACAGTGCTTCCCTATTTGCGCGCAGCTTCCAATCAGCGCATGGGAATCCACCATCGTTCCATCATCCACATACGCGCCTACATTGATGTACATGGGCGGCATGCATGTGACGCCGTGGCCGACGTAGCACCCATCGCGAATGCTTGAGCCGCCAGGAACAATGCGGACCCTGCTGTTAATGGTGAACGTCTTCAACGGATAAGTAGACTTATCGAAGAACCCGCCAGGCATCGCAACGATTCCGCCCATGCGAAACCCAATCAGGATGCCTTTTTTGACCCAGCTGTTGACGCGCCATCCGGTGGGTTGTGATTCATCGGGCTCGGCGGAGCGAATCGTGCCGTGATTCAGGAGTGCGCGGAATTTTTCAAACAGATCGCGATCGGCGAGGGTGTAGCGTTCAGGGTTCGCATCGAAGAGCCGATCAATCCCCGGTTGAAGTTCGTTCAAAGGCGAGCTCCGGCAGTACGGACGCCGGCGACCAGGCCGAGCTCCTCTAAAATGGCTTCGATTTTTGTTTGCGAGGCGGGCTGCGGTAGGACCAAAGGCAAACGCCAAGCGGGCTCCAGCAGACCCATGCGTGCCATGGCGAACTTAAGGGGACCGGGGCTCGATTCGATGAAATTCACTTCCATCAAGGCCTGGTATTTGCGCTGTAGTCGCCGGGCGGCCTTGTAATCGCCGCGTATCGCCGAGCGGGTAAACTCGCCGAACTCGGCCGGAATCTGGTTCGCGACAACTGAAATGACGCCATGTCCGCCCAACGCGACAACCGGAATCGTCACGGCGTCGTCCCCTGAGAGCACAAGGAACGAGTCGGGCACGCGGGCGAGAATGCTGGCGACTTGCGATAAGCTGCCCGAAGCTTCTTTGATGCCGACGATGTTCGGAATAGCGGCGAGGCGGACGACGGTCGCGACATCGATGTTCACGTTCGTGCGCGGCTGAACGCTATACAGAACGATCGGTAGAGCAGTGGATTCGGCAATGGCTTTGAAGTGTTGGAACAGACCTTCCTGCGTGGGTTTGTTGTAGTAGGGAGTTACTGACAGGATGCCTGAGACGCGGAGCTTTTCGAGCTCGGAGATCATCGAGATCACTTTGGCTGTATCGTAACCGCCCGCGCCGGCGAGCACGGGAACCCGTCCGGCCGCCTCTTCTACCGTGATCTCAATGACGCGCAGGTGTTCATCGTGGGTGAGCGTGGGACTCTCGCCCGTCGTGCCGCAAGGGACCAGGAAATCGATTCCCGCATCGATCTGCCGGCGGACCAGAGCGCGCATCGCGCTTTCATCCAGCGACAAATTCTGGCGGAACGGAGTTACAAGGGCAGTTCCGCAACCAGTAAACGCAGACCCAGCAGTCATAGTCCTCTCCTAAGTTGGTTTCGCGCCGAACAGAACGTCTTCAAGAGTAAAGACGCCCTTACGGCCGATCACCCAACGCGCAGCCTTCAAAGCTCCGTGCGCAAAACCTTCGCGATTGCGCGCGGCATGCCGCAAAGTAATCGTATCAGCGGCCGAATCGAAACCGATCTCGTGCGTGCCGGGGTGCCGTCCGGCTCGATTCGAAGCCACGTCGATCGGCCTCTTATATCCATGCTCTTCCATGCTGCGCACGAGATGCAAGAGCGTGCCGGAAGGCGCGTCCTTCTTTGAATCGTGATGGATTTCCCAAGCCCACGCGCCGTAGGTGTCTTCGTCTCGCAGCAGTTCGGCGGCAAGCCCGGCGAGCTTGCTGAATACCGCAACTCCTACTGAGAAGTTGGGGCTATGGACCAAGCCAGCGCCGAATTCTTCGACAGCTTGTTTGACTTCGGGAAGGCGAGCAAGCCAGCCGGTAGTGCCGGTGGCAGTGGGAATGCCAAGATGCGCGAGAGCCTTCAAATTGGGAACGACAGCTTCAGGCGTTGAGAATTCGATAGCAGCATCGATGTTCTCGAAAGCATCGCGCGTGATGCCAGCTGCATTGTGATTCGATTGTTGTTTGAGCCGAAGCGCCACCTCAAAATCGTGTTGGGGCGCGAGTTGCTCAATCAGATGGCCCATTTTGCCGTAGCCGACGAGCGCGAGTTTTTGAGGGGCAGCGCTCATGTTAGACCCTGCCGCCGACGGATGATATTAGCCGCGGATGAACGCGGATGAACGCGGATGATCTTCTGAGACGGTGGAGCTGAACGCGGCACATAGATTTTTGCCTCCTATGAATACTGATGAAGAGCGCCGTTACTATGATTTGCTCACGGAGCAAGTGCTGGGTGATGTCTTCGAGGTCTCCAATACGCTTGGCTCTGGGTTCTTGGAGAAAGTCTATGAGCGAGCACTGCTCAGGGAACTGGCTCTTCGTGGATTGCGTGCGACGGCGCAAGTGTCGTTCCGAGTGATATATAAAGGTCACTCGGTCGGAGAATACTTCGCCGACATCCTCGTTGAAGATCATTTGGTGGTCGAACTTAAGTGTGCAGAACGCCTCGCCAACGAACACGCCGCGCAATGCCTCAATTATCTGCAAGCCTCTGGCCGGAAACTCTGCTTGCTGGTCAACTTCCAGAAGTCCAAAGTCGAGTGGAAACGCATCGTTCTGGGATTGCCTGATATGCTCGGCAGATCGCGGGTTGAGATGAACGGATGAACTCCGTTTTCCTTCATATCTGCGTTTATTAGCGTTCATCAGCGGCTCAATTATCTCTTAGTCGAACACGGCAGGATCTAGGTCAGCAAAAAACTCATCATGCAGCGCTTTGACGGCTTGGGACAGCTCAGGGTTCGAGACAACAAATCCCAGATTCAGCAGAGAGGCCCCTTGCGAAATCATACGAATATTAGTTTGGCGCAGCACTTGGAAGGCGCGGCCGGCAATGCCCGGCGTGTGGCGGATGTTTTCGCCCACCAGGCAGACAATCGCCAAACCTTCCTCAATGCTGACTTCCGAAAATCGCTCCAGTTCCTGGCAGATTGCAGGCAAGTGTTCGGTGTTTTCAATGCTGAGCGAGACACTCACTTCGGATGTGGAGACCATATCCACGCTGGTCGCGTATCGATCGAATATTTCGAAGATGCGGTGGAGAAAACCGTGGGCCATCAGCATGCGCGTTGAATGAATATTCAAGATGGTGATGTCGCGTTTGCATGATATGGATTTCACGGCATTCCTGCAGGGCGTAGCTGTGGACGAGATCCGAGTGCCATGCGCTTCCGGCCGGCGTGAGTTAAGAATGAGCACGGGAATATTCTTGGCTACGGCGGGTAGAACCGTTGCGGGGTGCAGGACTTTGGCGCCGAAATAGGCGAGCTCCGCGGCCTCGGCGAAGGAGATGCTTTTGACGCGATGACCGCCGTGTAGAATGCGCGGATCGGCAGTCAGCATGCCATCGACGTCAGTCCAAATCTGGATCTCTTCGGCATCGATCCCAGCGCCGATCAGCGAGGCCGAATAGTCCGATCCGCCGCGGCCCAGAGTAGTCGTGTGGCCATCCGCGGTTGAGCCGATAAATCCGCCCATGACAACCACTGATAATTCCGCAACCGGGCGGACGCGCTCTGCCAACAAGGCGTAGGTTTCGTCAAACAACGGCTGCGCTTGCGTGAAGCGGTCGTCGGTAAGGATAACTCGTCGCGCATCTACGTGTTCGGTCCGCATTCCGCAAGCGCGGAAAGCAAAAGCGACTACCAGGCTGGAGAGACGCTCGCCCACACTGGCGATGGCGTCGGTGGAACGCGGTGATAGCTCACCCACGACGGATAGTCCCTTGACTAGTTCTTCCAACCACTCGAAATGGCTGCGGATAAAGCGGTCGAGTTCAGCCGCCGCGGCTCCGGCCAAGGCAAGGCCGTCGGCAAGATGGTGCGCGCGCAGCTCATCGATAATCGCGAGCGCCTGGTCACGGCGTCCGGCCGCAGCTTCGTTTGCAGCGGCGAGCAGCTTGTTCGTGGTCTTGCCCATTGCCGACACGACAACCACTGGCCGGCGATGTTGCTGCTGGCGGACTATGCCCGCAACCCGCGTGATGGCTTCCTTCGATTCGACGGAGGTCCCGCCGAACTTCATTACGATCATGGGCTAGTCGAGATAGCCTTCCGAAATCATAAGTTCGGCATTCAAGACCGCCGCGCCGGCTGCGCCGCGAATTGTGTTGTGTCCGCAGGCGACGAACTTTGAGTCGAGCACAGGACATTCGCGGACACGCCCCACGAATACGCTCATCCCGTTTTCACGAGCGGCATCGCGGCGTGGCTGGGGACGATCCTGTTCCGGCATGTAGATAACTGGTTTCGGAGGAGCGCTAGGCAAATTGCGTTGCTGGGGAAGTGGGTGGTATTCGGCGTAGGCATCGAGAATGTCCTGAACTGTAGGCTTCTTCGTGAATTCGACGGATGTTGCCACCATATGGCCGTCGGCGACGGCGACGCGGTTGCACTGAGCGCTGACGCGAGCTGGCAAAGGCGCGACTCGGCCATTGGTGAATGAGCCCAAGATTTTCTGTGTCTCCTGTTGCATCTTCTCTTCTTCGCTGCCAATGTAGGGAACGACGTTGCCGAGTATGTCGAACGATGCCACACCCGGGTAGCCCGCGCCGGACACAGCCTGCATGGTGGTTGCAAGCACGCGCTCAATGCCAAAACCAACCAGCGGCGCGAGGGCCATGGTCAGGACAACGGTGGAGCAGTTCGGGTTCGTGATGATCGCGCCCTTCCAACCGCGATTCCTTTGTTGAATCGGAATCAGCGAGAGATGGCCCGGATTGATCTCCGGCACCAGCAGCGGCACATCGGCTTCCATGCGGTGGTTGCGCGAATTAGACACCACGAAATGGCCGGCGGTCGCGAACGCCCGTTCGATGTCGGTGGCGACTGAGGCATCCATCGCCGAAAAGAGAAGCTGCGGCGCGTTTCCCGGCTGCGATTCGCTCACGATAATGTCGGCTGCGCCCGCGGGCATATCGCCCTCCAGGCGCCAAGCCGTTGCATCCTTCAATTTCTTTCCGGCGGAACGGTCGCTCGCGCCCAGCCACGTCAGCCGGAACCACGGGTGCCCTTGCAAAAAGCGGATGAAGTGCTGGCCAACCATGCCAGTTCCGCCGAGAATACCAACCTCAATAGGTCTCATACGTTTTTTGGTTTTGCTGTGTTCATCGCGAGAGCCGTTCAATCATTTGCCGGTAAATACCAATGGCATCGAGTAACTCCGACTTACGGATGCGTTCTTCGCTCGTGTGGGCCACATGGATCGTGCCGGGACCAATTAGAAAGGGCTTGCCCCAGGTTCCGTCGAAGGCGGGGATGTCGGTCGTGAAGGCAACTACTGTTGTGGGCATGCCGTCGAATGACGTCAAGCGAATGGCCGGGATATAGAGCACCTCGGCCGCTTCGGTATCTGGCTGAGCCGCAGCTTCGACTTGTTTGCGGAGTTCGGTCACGTCCCCCACCACCCGGATAAATATTTCGGCGCGTGCATCGTCCGGGATCACGTTGGGCGCCCGTCCTCCGGCAATGATGCCGATGTTCAACGTGCTTTGGCCGAGAACTTCATCGGCCGGCAATTGCAGATTACGAATACGATCCAACGCATCCAGCAGCTTGTTGATCGCCGACTCGCCCAATTCAGGATAAGCCGAGTGCGCCATGCGGCCATGCGCAACAATTTCAAAACGCAGCGCTCCTTTCGAGCCAAGCGCGAGCTTGTTCTCCGTCGGCTCGCCGTTGATGATGAACTTGCTGCCGCGTGGAGTAAGTGCCGCCTGAAGAGCTCCGGCGCTGTTGCGCTCCTCACCCACCACGAACAGCAGCCCGAAGTTGCGCTTGCCCGCTTCAAGCGATTGTTCCACTGCCGTAATCATGGCCGCGATGATGCCCTTGGTATCGCAAGCCCCGCGGCCCCAGATGTGATCCGCATCCTCGCGGGAAGGAATGAACGGCGGTACGGTGTCCATGTGAGTGGATAGGGTCACGATGGGCTCACCGAAATGCACGAACAGGTTGTCGCGATGCGGTTCGACCGGCATGCGTTCAACGCAGCCGTCAAATCGGCGAGCGAGATCGGCCAGGTAATCGAATAGAACGTTGCCGATCTCCTCCTCATTAGGAGTGATAGATTCTACATCGATCAGTCGCCGTGTTAACTCAAAGACGTGCATATCTAATCATGAGGGAGAGGCGTTCGCGCGGGCAAAGGAATCCGCATGCGCCGCGGCTACTGATGGCCGTAGGATGGTACACCGCGCAAAACGGGCACGACCCTCCCTTTGCGCTACAAACCCTACCGAAAGAGTCAGGATAACATTCCGGGAGTGCGACTAACTTAAGGCGCGACCACGACAGGAGCTTGCCAAAACGCCGCTTTCTGCCCCGTCGGGTCTAGAACCGTTACCTGGCAGTCGTACTTTCCCGGCGGAAGCGCATTGAGTGCGATGGTGAATTCAAGCGGAGTTGTCTTCAATCGGTTGTTCAACCCGTCACTCACTTTAATCGGCTGTGTTTCGAACGCCTTCGCCTGGTCGCGATAGAAGCTCACGAACGCTACGACGGGCTGCCTCGTTTGCGCTTCCTGCTGGTAAGCCTGAAGATAGATGTACATCTCGCCGCCGTGACGAAAGACGCGGGTCACGCTGGGAATCAATTTCTGCCCATTCTCGACCAGCGGGTTTGCCGTTTCGGCCCTATCCTTGTTCTTGACCGCGTTGAACAGCGCGTCCTTAAGGTCGACGCGTTGGCTGCTCAGCACCACCGAACTGATCGGAAGCCGCTTCATCTCCTTATTCAGGTTCGGGACCACGAACTTGGTCTGGAAGGTTCCGATTCTCCCTGTCTCCGCGTCGCGCGCCAGAAACTTGATGGCGTATTTTCCCGGAAGCACCGTAAAGCCGGTGTCGTATTCGACTGGCCGCTTCGATAGTTCGGCAGCCGTGGCATCACTCAGCTTGATATCCACTTTATCGCGAACGTTCGTAATCGTGTTTCCGTAATCATCCTTGATCTCACCCATGAAATCGATCAGCGTATGGTCGGCCCCACGCCGCTTCGCCAGCGCCAGTTCCCTCCCCGGAATTTTCACGATCAGAGGCACGAAATACTCGGCTCGATTCAACTGGAAATAATCGAGCTCCATCGCGATAGTCAGCTCCGTAATCGGATCGGGCAGCATCAGCGCGTCTTCAAGCTGCCGCTCCTTGTCGGCCGCGGTGAACTTGCTGAATTGCTTGCCGGCGTAGTAGCCCTGGCGGTACTCGATCTTCGCGGACGCAGCCGCGCTGAT
>DATBEF010000056.1:0-10947 GCA_036269625.1 Bryobacteraceae bacterium
CTATCACCGCCTGGAACAACGCGGCCACTGCACCACCATCAAACAAGCCAAGGAATTGGTGGAGCAGCAGGATCCCGTGGTTTGGGACATTCTCGAAGAAGTAATTAAGGATCACCCGATTCTGTTGAATCGCGCTCCCACGCTGCACCGCCTTGGTATTCAGGCCTTCGAACCGGTACTGGTGGAAGGTAAGGCTATTAAGCTGCACCCGCTGACCTGTACGGCATTCAACGCCGACTTCGACGGTGACCAGATGGCGGTTCACATTCCCCTGTCGCCAGAAGCGCAGATCGAGGCATCGACCCTGATGCTTGCGTCCAACAATATTCTGTCGCCTGCCCACGGCGCTCCTATCGCCATTCCTACACAGGACATGGTGCTGGGTCTCTATTACCTCACTAAGATGCGTCCTAACAGCAAGGGCGCGGGCCGTACGTTCGCCTCCATCGACGACGTGTTGATTGCCCTCGAAATGGGCGAAGTCGAAACGCTCACCGCGATCAAGCTTCGTTACACGGGCAAGGTGATCGACCTCACGAAGGCGTTCGACAGCCAGAACATTATGCATACCGAGCCGATCGAGTTCTCCAAGCAATACATGGACACCACCGTCGGCCGCGTCATTCTGAACGACGTTCTTCCGAAGGAGATGCCGTTCATCAACGGTCTTCTAAAGAAGAAGGGCCTGGCCCAAATGGTGCAGTATTGCTACCTGAAGTTCGGTTTGCACATCACCGTTCAAATGTTGGACGAAGTGAAGAAACTGGGCTTCAATTACGCTACCCGTGCCGGTATCTCCATCGGTATCGACGACATGGTTGTTCCCGAAGACAAGGGAATGCTGGTCGGAGAGGCCGAGCGGCAGGTGATCGAAGTTCAGCAGCAGTATCAGGAAGGCGCGATCACCCAATCCGAGCGCTACAACAAGATCATTGAGATTTGGTCGAAGGTTACCGAAGCCGTGTCCGACAAGATGTTCAAGGGCATGGAAGAGGACGACCGCAGCGGCCGCGTTCTCAATCCGATTTACATCATGGCCGACTCCGGCGCCCGCGGATCGAAACAGCAGATCCGCCAGCTTTCCGGTATGCGCGGTTTGATGGCGAAGCCCTCGGGCGAAATCATCGAAACGCCTATCACGGCGAACTTCCGCGAAGGCCTGAATGTCTTGCAATACTTCATCTCGACGCACGGCGCCCGCAAGGGTCTTGCCGATACCGCGTTGAAGACCGCCGATTCCGGTTACCTGACCCGTCGGCTCTGCGATGTGGCGCAGGACGTCATCATCACTGAAGACGATTGCGGCACCGCGGATGGAATTTATGTCGAGCCGATCATCGAATCGGGCGAAATCATCGAGCCGCTCCGCGATCGCATTGTCGGCCGCGTGGCTCTTGAAGATCAGCGCGATTACGAAAACAACGTGATCGTCAGTGTGAATTCGGAGATCACCGAGGAGCTGGCGAGCGCGATTCAGGCGGCCGGTATCGAACGCGTGAAGATCCGCTCGGTGCTGACTTGCGAATCGAAACGCGGCGTTTGCCGTCTCTGCTACGGGCGCAACCTGGCCACCGGACGAATGGTTGAACGTGGCGAAGCGGTCGGCATCATCTCCGCCCAGTCCATCGGCGAGCCTGGCACTCAGCTGACCATGCGTACGTTCCATATCGGTGGCGCGGCGACACGAATCAGCGAACAATCTACCCAGGATGCGAAGAGCGATGGCTACGTCCGGTTCAGCAACGTGAATACAGTTCGCAACAACCGTGGCGAACTAATCGCGATGAACCGCAACGGCATTCTGATTATCGTCGACGAGAAACAGCGCGAACGTGAGCGCTATCCGGTTGTCTACGGCGCCAAGATTAACATTCAAGATGGCGCCCCGGTCAAGGCGAACCAGATCCTGCTCGAATGGGATCCCTACACGTTCTCGATCCTGACCGAGATCACCGGCTTGGTCCATTTCAAGGACTTGATCGACGGAGTCACTACCCAGGAACAGGTGGACGAGATCACCGGCAACATGCAGGTGGTTGTTACCGAGTCCGCCGATGAAAAACGCTTCCCCACGATCATCATGCGGCCCGAAGGCGGCAGCCGTTCGGAAGAGAAGCGTTACTTAATGCCGACCCACGCTCACTTGATGGTGTCGGACGGCGAGCAACTGCACGCAGGCGACGTTCTCGCCAAAATTCCGCGTGCCACTACGAAGACCAAAGACATTACCGGCGGCTTGCCGCGCGTGGTTGAGCTTTTCGAAGCTCGCAAGCCGCGCGAGACGGCCATCATCGCCGAAATCAACGGCGTCGTGAAGTACGGCGAAGTCACCAAGGGTATGCGCAAACTGTATATCGTTGGCGATGATGGCGTGCAGAAGGAATATGCCATTCCGCGCGGCGTCCACATCAACGTGCAGGAAGGGGAGCGCGTCCGTTCGGGCGATCCGCTGATGGATGGGCCTCGCAACCCGCACGACATTTTGGCCGTGCTCGGCGAGAAGGAACTGCAGAAATACCTGGTCAACGAAATCCAGGAAGTCTACCGCTTGCAGGGTGTGAACATCAACGACAAACACCTTGAGGTGATCTCGCGTCAGATGATGCGTTGGATCCGTGTCGATGATATTGGCGACACGGAGTTCCTGCCCGAAGAAGTGGTGGATAAGTTCCGGTTCCGCGAAGAAAACAACCGCGTCATCGAGTCGGGCGGACGTCCGGCATCGGGCAAGGCCATCTTGCTCGGTATCACCAAGGCATCGCTTTCAACCGATTCGTTCATCTCCGCTGCCAGCTTCCAGGAGACAACGCGTGTGTTGACCGAAGCCGCTATCAACGGCAAGGTCGATTACCTGCGCGGCCTCAAGGAAAACGTCATCATGGGCCGCTTGATTCCCGCCGGCACCGGCATGGAATACTACCGGCGCGTGAAGATCGCGGGCGAGGACGTGGTGGAAGAAGAGCCGATGCCAGAGCAGGAGCTTTCGCTCACCGATTCGCTCGGCGACTACGGCGACGATACACGCGGCGTCTACAACGGCGGCCTTTCCGAAGGACTCGCTGAGGACGTCTTGAGCGCCGGCGGCGACGAGGTCTAACGCTCAACCAAGCAGTTAACAGAAAGGCGGCTCTTCGGGGCCGCCTTTTTTATGCTCGCGACTCGCTTTGGTCCATTAATTGCTATCCATTGCAGCCTCGGGAGCCCTATGTCATATCGGACAGACATCGTCAAAATCGCGCTGGATGAAGCAAGCAAGCCGGTTCATTGGAAGGCCTTTGAGTCGCGCATCCTTGAATATTTCAAGACCTCTACCGGACACGATTGGAAGAAGGTCAACGCGCTCAAAATAAGTTGGTGTACTTATTTCGCCCACTGGGTCCTCGCCCAAGCGAAGGTGAGCCCCCTGCCCGCAGCCGGCAATTCCAACGAATTGAACGCCGTGCATGGATCCACAGGCCGCTTTATGAAGCGTTTTGGCGGCGTTTATCAAGACTACGCCGCGGCAACCCGAAAATATACTCCACGCCCCGGCGATCTCTATTACCGTCCGGCGCACAATGATCACATTGGCGTTATCGTTGCTGTCAGCGCAGACGGAAAATCGATCACGACGGTCGACGGCAACTCCGGGCCCATGGGCTTTTCCCCCTATTTCGATATGTCCTACGGGCGCCAAATCGGTTATGGATTCATTATGAAATCGGCCGGGACAAAGATTCTGAACGAGGCCAATGACATCTATATAGCCCTGCCCGATGGATCCCGATAAATACGTCGTGATCTAAAGGTCAGGTGACGCCTTCAATCTCCCGCATCTTGGCCGCAACGCCACGCAGATCCTGAACGAATAGGGCGTATTCGGCTTCCCGCCGCTCCGGTTCCATGCGCAAAATGGCCGACGGATGAATCGTCGCAGTCAGTTCCTTGGCCCACTGATGTGGGAAAAAACGGCCGCGCTCAACTGTGATTCGAAAATCGCGCCCCATCAACGACTGAGCCGCCGTCGCTCCCAGACAGACCACCAACTCGGGTTCGATAGCGGCCAGTTCGGCTTCGAGCCAAGGGCGGCAAGAGGAGATTTCGATTCCATTCGGCTTGGCGTGAATGCGCCGCTTGCCACGTTCAATGAATTTAAAGTGCTTAACCGCGTTCGTCACATACACAATGTTGCGGTCGATCTCTGCGTCGTCTAATGCCTTGTCCAAGAGCCGTCCCGACGGGCCGACAAACGGCAGTCCCTTCACGTCTTCATCGTTTCCCGGCTGTTCGCCCACCATAACGACCTTGGCATTCCGGGGACCATTTCCGAAAACCGCCTGCGTCGCATGGCGAAACAGGTCGCACCCTTCGCACCGTTGAGCAGCTTGGCGTAAAACTTTGAGGTCGCGAGAAGGCGGAATCCACGGAGCCGCCGACGTCTTTTGTGCTTGTGCCATTTCCATCAACCGGCCCCGCGGCGTTTGCCGACCGGTCTGAGATCATCTACTCATTCGACTCGGCTATTGATGAATACGTATCGCTTGACCTCCACCCGATACCAGCGTGGCTTTGATATGGCTGCTGCTGTCTACAGTCCGGCGTTCCACTGTCGTGTGCGTCGGGTTCTGCGCGGCGTCGCTCGCGTCCGAATAGATCTCCGCCGTATATTTTCCAGGCCCAAGGAAATTTAGCGGGATATCCAGCGTATTCGCATGCCAGCCCGTAATGCTGCCGATATACCAATCCCTGCCGTGCCGCCGTGCGATGGTGATGTAATCGCCAACCCGTGCGTTCACAACCCGCGTCTCGTCCCAATTCGTCGGAACGGAACGCAAAAATTCCAGCTCCTTCTGCCCTTCATAAGCCTCGGGATCGTCGGCCATCATCTCCAACGGACTCTCAAAAACAACGAACAGCGCGGTTTGATGCGCTCGTGTTCCCATCACCTCCGGCTGCACGTTCCTAGGCACAAATTCCTCTCGAGTAACGTTGCGAAAGCCACCCGGTGTATAGTCCATGGGTCCAGCAAGCATGCGCGTAAACGCCAGCATCACATTGTGATCGGGCGTGATGCGGGCGCTCCACTTGTTATACTCAAGGCCCATCACTCCTTCGCGAGTCAACAGGTTCGGATACGTTCTGTTCAAACCATCGGGCTTGAATGCTCCGTGAAAATCGATCATCAAGTGATTATCGGCAGCTTTCTTCACCACTCGCCGGTAGAAGTCCACCATCCATTGATCGTCCCGATCCATGAAATCGATCTTCACTCCTGAAATGCCCCACTTTGCAAACTCCGGAAAGGCGTCATCCATTTGCCGATTGATATCACTCCAATGCGCCCAAAGCCAGACCTTCACGCCTTTGGCCTTGGCGAATTCCATGATCTCGGGCATATTGATGTTCGGCTGGGTTGAGGTGATATCGGAGCCAGAGCTGTTCGGCCCCGTGCTTTTAGCGGCCCAACCGGCATCGATCAACATGTACTCCACGCCATTTTTCGAAGCGAAATCAATGTAGTGCTTCATTGTGGCCGTGTTCATTCCCGGCTTGAAATCGACATGCTCGGCGTAGCTGCCAGACCACCAATTCCACATGGCCTTCCCCGGCTTGATCCAGGAAGTATCGGTGATCGCCGATGGCGGATTCAAATTGCTCACAATATTGGACTCGATCAAGCGTCCCGGTTCTGCCGCAATCATGATGACCCGCCAAGGCGATTGCATCGGCGTCTGCGCGATCACCGAAACTCCCGGCTCGTCAATTCTCGGTGAAAGCCGAGCCTGCAGCGCGCTTGAGTTCAGTTCGGGATGCATCAGATACATGCCCGAGTAGTTGTCGATGTCAGCTTCTGTGATCGCGACCCACGCCACGCCCGGCAGCTCGGCCAGCAACGGCAGCGCCACCAATGACTCGGGATGAATGCCGGTAACCGCAACCGTGCGGTAATCATCTTCCCACGATGTCTGGAAATTCCGCAGAATCAGCGGATAAGTTGTCGCATCTTTGCTGAACCGGAACTCCGTCTTCTCATTCACCAGGTGCACATCGGTTACCCCAGCCTGGCTAGGGACAACGTAACGGAATGCCACGCCGTCATCATAAGCTCGAGCCTGCACAGTCAGCTTGCGGTTTGGACGCACTGTCTCCTGAAGCGCGACCGATAGCGTGTTGCAAATGTCGTGAATAGGATTGGCTTTGCCCGCCGGAACCGAATAGGTCTCGTTGATCTGAGAAGTCTTCGCGGAAACGATCTGCATGGACGTGCCCAGCGGCGGCTGGTTCTGAATATCCATGCCCAAAACAGACGGCTCAATGACGGGCTTACCTCGATACGTAGCCTCATAGGTCAATTGGCCGCCGCTTGCGGAAATCTTCAGTTGAATGGCGCCATCGGGCGAAGCGACAGTTGTATCCGTTTGAGCGCGCGCCTCAGTTCCGAATCCAATGAGAACGCTAAAGAGAAAGATGGCCGCAGCCGATGTTGGCCTCAGTCTGCAAGCCAATCCGATAGCACACATGATCTGTCAAGCACGATTGTAGGTCATCTGCCGGACATCTAGCTTCGGGAAAGTCGGATTTTGATCGTAAATTCCCGTCGTCTGGTGGAAACACATAACTCCACCGATATTGGTGGCAAACTTGCTAATAAATTGTCGTATTTGTCAAAATTGCCGATTTAATTTTTCGGAGGGCTCAAAATGCCAACTGTGGAAACTGCGTTAGAAGCGATCCAGAGACTCAAGGCCGCACTTCGCGGCGAAGTAGCCCTTGGCTACAATGTGGGCGGTAAGATCGCCAGCCTAGGCCTTCGGGACCCGTCGATTCGAGGGAATACAGCCTTTTTGAATCTGATTCAGAACAGCAAGGGTTTTGGCGAAAAGATCCTACTCTCGTATGCTCCGAGCGAGGCCGACCTCGGCACTTACATTGAGCAGTTTAAGAACCCGGAAGCAGGGCTTTATTCAATCGAGAACGGTGCGTTCTTCAAATCAACGCCCAATCGCACGCAAGGAAACAGCCGGAATAGAGTTCAACTCCCGGCAAATGACGTTTTCGAAGTCGCTATGCATCTCGCGCCTGCTCTCGACGGGCTTTTTGCAGCCTTCCGGCAAGACTCGCGTTTCAATAACGGGTCGAACAAGCTGGAAATCAGGGTAAAAAACAAGCCGCAGGAGTGGACGGTATACGTGTGGCCGCAGCCGCTTCGTGTGACTTCGTTTGCGCCGCTTCCATGCCAATCTAACCTCGCGTATAGCGCTCTCGGAGCGAACGGAAAAGCAGTATTCGACTCTATTTTCACGTACGGAAGTTACGCGCTGTCCTCGGGCAAGGTCATTCAGAGCGATGCCATCAGCGTGGGCGCTTTGATTGTGAGCGAGAGAGGCCAAATTCTCAGTTGGGGATTCGATGAAGCGGCTTTGGTTCACGCTGAAATCGCGGCCATCAAGCGTTATCTCGGACCCGGCGAAGCGCCGGCGCCGAATATACGCCTCTACACCTCTCTCGAACCGTGCTATATGTGTTCCGGAAACATCCACGACGTGCTCGGTGGTGTGGGATTAACCGTGATCTCCGGTCAGCTCGATCCCCGAATCAGTAATCAGCAATTGCAGACCGGTCTCCAGGTTGGTGGAATACCTTCGGGAGGTCTGCAGAGTGCGACTGCGACTAAGCTTGAAACGAAGAGAAGCGCTCTGGATGGCCTGGCAAAGCAGGACGGCACGTTGTCGGAGCACAAAAAGAAAGCCTTTGAATCGGCAATCGAGCAGGCGAAAAGCATACCCGGCCGGCGCCACCACGCAAAGGCGCTCATTAAATTAGCCGAGCTCGGACCCGAAATCAATAAGCTGGCGGATTTAGAGAAGCAATCTCTAACGGCCGTCCTCTCCCATGTGAAGGAATTCTTCGGCACAGTGACGACAACAAACAACTTCAAGGCTCTGCTGGAGCGCATCGCAGCCTATCTTGATGAGACGCGCGGCAGGAATCCCTTCAAAAAGAGCCCGGAATATCTCTCGAAAGCCGCAACCGCGCCCGCCGAGCAAAAATACGCCAAGCAAGCGGCAACCTTGGTGTAACCGCGGCCGCGCGGTTCGCGAAGGAGGCGACTATTCTACCGGAACCCGAGTCCCCTGGGCGCGTCCCGAAAGGTGCTCGATCCGCGCGTCAAGGATGGCACGGAAGCCGCGCAGCACTTCGATCCGGGCCTCCCGGAAATGCTTGGTCGCCTCTTGCGGAGGAATGAACATATTGACGAAATCCTCAAATCCCTGCTTGATGCGTTTGCAGGCGGAATCGCCCTGCTCTTTCGCCGTCTGACCAGTCTCACCAGTCTCTGTCATAAGGTCTCCCTCATATCAACTACTAACACAGATCCATCGAGTCTTGCCTTCACCGGTTGCAGACTCGCCATGGAAGTCGGCAGTCCGACATGCCTGCGCACCGTTCCTACCTCTACTACCAGCTCGTCCTGCTTTTTGAACAGTCCGATTTCCGCCTTTTCGGCGAAGGGCATACTGATTCGGATCTCGTAATCCTCACCTGTTTTTACGAACCGGTAGGGAGTTTCGTTCCTTGAAACTACGGAAGGGTCCTCGTCTGCCGCATAAAGTTTTGCGGCGAGTTCCTCCAGGCGTGCCGAACCTAGTACTTCCTGGGAAAACATCGGAATTTGGTGGACCGGCACAGGCGCGAAATACTGCTCAATCTCCTTAAGCACCTCCTGCTGTGACCGTCGCCAGCTATCGAAGAAGGAACCCTCGGCCTCGACCGGCAGCACGCGGTTGACGATAATGCCGTCCACGGTGAGGTTGTGCATCGTGAAGTAAACGAACGCGCGCTGAGTCTCCCGTAAAACCATCTTTTCGGGGTTCGTCACCAGCCGGACGCTGGTCACGGACGCGTCTTCCAGAACCTTGTCCATCCCGTCAACCTTGTGGAACAGTTCTTGGATATTGCGAAAGTAATTATCGGGAGGCAATTCGACCGGCGCGAATTTCTTAGCCAAAGGGCGGAGCGCTTTCAACATGTTCCGTTGAAAGCCAAAGATATGTTTCATATACCAGCCAAGTGTCGTGGGCAGGCTGACGAACCGAAGCGACTCCGCCGTCGGGGCGCAATCGAGAACCACAACCTCGTATTCACTACCACGCCGGTAGGAGTTCACGTACATCATGGCGCTGAGTTCTTCCATCCCAGGAAAAATCGCCATCTCCTCCGCTTCGACCCCTTCTATACCCGTCGTGCGCAAAACGGAAGAAACATACGCGGAGATCTCTTTCCAATGCCGCTTTACCTCATGATTGATGTTGACTTCCTGCAACCAAAGCCGTTCCCCGATCCGCAGCGGGTCAGCCGTATTCCCGTGAAAAAGCGCGCCTCCGAGGTCGAACGCATCGGCCAGGCTATGTGCAGGATCCACGCTCAGAATCAGTGTGCGTTTCCCCAATCGCGCCAGGTGAACGCCCGTGGCCGCGGCGATGCTCGTCTTGCCCACGCCGCCTTTGCCACTGAACAAAAGAATTCGCACAAACGTTACTCCTCACCTCTAGACTCAGCCCATTCCCGCTATGGCATAACCGGCAGCACAATATGCGATGGCAACGCAGGAGTGCAGTACACCCGCTGCGTGGCAATCGTGAAGTCCTCTGCCTTAGCAACGTAAATGCTGGGCACGAAGTTCTGAGGATTCCGGTCGATCAGCGGGAACCACGTCGACTGCACCTGCACCATAATGCGGTGCCCTTTACGAAAAACGTGGTCGTGGTCCCGCAACGAAATGACAAACTGCGTCGCCTGGCTCGCCCGCAGGGGCGCTGGGTGCTCATAGCTCTTGTTATACCGGCCCCTCCGAACTTCCATCGCGATCGGCAGCTGATAGCCGTTCAGCGAATTTGCATACTGCGACGGCTTAGGCCCGTCATCGGCTTTCCAAGCGTTCGCGGCCGCCTTCTCGGAGTAAACATCGATAAGCTTCACAACAAAATCGCTATCGGTGCCGGAGGTCGAAGCATATAAGGCCGCACTGAGGCTACCCGTAACCGTAACATCGTGATCGAGCGGCGCGCTGACAAAGCTCGCGACATCGGGACGGTGATCGACGAATCGCTGATCGGCCACCTCCCACGTCGTCCAATCCCCGCCCGGGTAGGTTGGGGAGATCGGGCGCGGTCGGTACGGAACGGGGTTGGCCGGGTCGGAGATGTACTGCACAAATCCCTTTGGGGCATCGCCTTCCGCCGGAGCCGTGAACGAAAGTGTTCCGTCGGCATGGAAATACAAGTTGGTGGCCTTCGACTCAGCGGGCGGCCACGCCGTGTACGTGTGCCAGGTATTCGACCCCGACTGAAACGTGCTTGCCCGCCATGGAAATTTCTCGCCTTCACCATGCAGGTAATAGCGAAAGAACGGCGCTTCGATATTCTCGCGGAATTCCCGCGAAGTCTCGTGCCCGCCGAAAGTGATCGGCCCTATCGAATCTCCCTTATCGCGCTGCCATTCGCCGTGGAACCACGGGCCCGCCACCATCAGGTTCTGCCCATCCGGATCATGCTCGCTTGAATTGCGAAAGATCTTCCACGGCCCCCACGGGTCTTCTTGATCCCAAAATCCCGCCACATTCAAATTCGGCACTGGAGCGCTATGCAACTGATTCACCCAAGCCTCTCTGTGCCAAAAATCGTCGTAGTTGGGGTGCTCCACCACGCTGTTCCAGAAGGGCAGGGAATTGTGCTCATATTTCGAGTTAATGTTCGAAATGGGCCCGAGCTTCAGATACCAGTCATACGTGTCATATGTATCGAACGCGAAATGTGTATTGGCATTCTTGTCCGCCTGTTCCATCACCGAATATTCAAACGAGTAACTCAACCGCAAAGCGCCATAGCGATGGTTATCGTCGTTCATCCACTGATCGACCGGGGACGCCTGCTCCGAGACCGCCTTCAAAGCCGGATGCGGGTGCAG
>DATBEF010000075.1:0-19763 GCA_036269625.1 Bryobacteraceae bacterium
TTTGCCCGGACGGATGTTCCGTTCGAGAAAGATCCGTGCTAAAATGCTACGCTCAAAAGAGCGAGGACGGAGAACCGGTCCATGAAACCATCGGAAGCCCTCACAGCCCACCGCGGCGAGTTGCGCAGCTTTTCAGCCGAAAGTTTTGTTGCGGCCTCGCGTCTTTGGTTCGGTTCTCACTGGCGCCGACACCGACAACAGCGATCTTGATCTGCTTGTCGGCCCGACGGAAACTACGCCCCTGTTTCACGCTCGCCGGTGTCGAAAATGAAGCCCGGAAATTGCTCGGTGTTTCCGTCACCGTCTTAACAGCCGGGTTCCTGTCGCCGAAATTTCGGGACCGCGTCTTGCAGCAGGCGCGGCCCTGTGAAGCATCCGGAGCGTCTCGAGGATTATCTGGAACATATTGCGCTGGCTCCTAGCTTAGCTATAGCTAGCCTGGACCAGCTTACGGAATTCATACTGTGACATCAACTTCAAGCTTGGCCCCTTCAGGCCGGGCGGACGCGATAGCCCTCGTGGATTGACGAATTACGATTTGGGTCGGAATTATCAACTGTTGAGCGGGAAGATCAGGCTGCTGAATGCGCTTCATCACGAATTCCGCGAGATGCTTGCCCAACTCTTCCGGAAATTCGCGAACGCTGGTTAAAGGCGGAAACATCAGGGCGCCTTCCGTGTCGTTAAAGCCGGCCACGCTGATGTCCTCCGGAATTCGAAGTCGAGCCTGAGCCAGAGCCTCGTAAACTCCTCTTACGATCTGATCCGAGCCGGCAAACACGGCGGTAATCGGCTCGCCGCCTGACAGAATCGATCGCATCGCCAGGTAGCCTAACTGGCGATCGTCCGAATGAATTTGGCTCAAGCGCGGACTGAGTCCCGCTTCCTCCATACACTGCCGATAGCCTTTGGCACAACGCGCATACCAGGGAAGATCGGTGTCGCCTATAAACCAGATGTCGCGGTGGCCGTCCGCGATGAATTGGGCGGTGAGATCATAGGCTCCCTGAACATCGTCGGAATATACCGCATCGAAGTCATGGGAGGACCATTCTCCGATCACGTTGTTCCCCAGAACCGCGAATGAGATCTCGCGTTGGCGCAGTGCAGAGAGCATATTCGGGGAATTCGTTCCTCCGAGGATCACCGCTCGCACGATTCCCCCGTCATTGAGAATCCTGGGAAGGTGAAGCTCGTGCGAGGATGCGGCGTGGGAGTAGCGAAGAGTCATGAACAACAGTTCGCGCTCCTGAGAAGCGCAGTATGATTCCGCGCCAAACAAGATCCGTGCCTGGAAAGTGTGCAGGAGATCCCGATTGGATAGGAGAAATGCGATAATGTTGGATTTTTCGTTGCGCTTCTGGTCCAGATCAATGCCCAGAGTCTCCGCCGCCCTGCGAACTCTTGCCTTCAAGATCGCATCAACGTTCAGGTGGCCTTTGGCGATGCGTGAGACTGTGGCAGGGCTGACTTTGGCCAACTTAGCCAAATCTTTAAATGACGGTTTCTTTCCCAAACTTCATCCTCTATTAACGTGATAGCCGGAGTCTGCCGATTCCGTATCTTACCGACGTCCCCTCATACCTTACAAAAACCAAATCAAAACCGGAAAAGCTGCGCCCGGAGCTCACCTGCTAACCAGAAGCCAGGTAGAAAGCACAAGACCAATTACGATTACAACGCCGATCGCGAAGCCGCCAAGATCGACCCGGTAGGCACGCCAGCCAAACCCAGCCGCCGCACTGCGAAGGCGGAACAGGTTGGTAACGAGCAATTGCCGTCCTTCGCGGGCCGTCGTTTTGTTGTCAAGCTCCCGGAGAAATTCGGAGTCCTCTCCCATTGACGGCGTGTTGACGCGAGTGAAGAAAGCCCGGGTAACGCTCTCCGGTTCAGGAGGCGTCGACAGACTCACGATGATCATAGTTATAATCCCGGTACCCAGGGCAATCGAAAAAACCACTGGATCCCAGCTATCCAATCTGCGCTGGCTGGTCCAATAAAGAGCGAAGTTAACGGCTGCTGCGGCGATCATTCCCACCAGCGCGCCCCAACGGTTGGCTCGCTCCCACATCAGGCCGGCATAGATGCTGATGCCCACGAAGGTAGCCATGGTTTCAGTCAAAAGAAAGGCATAGAGCACCCGCTGAATGAAAAACACCGAGTAAAGCACAGCCGCAACAGTGATGAGCACACCACTCATGCGCCCGGCAATTAGATAATGCCGGTCACTTTGATTTCGCGATATGTACCGTTGATAGAAGCCACGCGTAAAGAGAGCGCCACTATCCACCATGAATGCCGAGCATCCGGCCATGTTCGTCGCGAGGATGCTGGCAATCAGCAGACCCACCCCTCCGGGAAAGAGCAGATGGCGGCAGGCAAAGCCAAATGCATCCTCAGGATCGTGCAAGGTGGTGACCCCGAAAGTTCCCCGGGTGACCAGGAAAGCGGTGATCAACCCTACCAGAGCCCACCCTACGGCGCAGAAGCGCTTCACGATGTTGCCAAAGAGCTGTCCCATACGGCAGGCGTCTTCATCCTTCCCGGTCCCGACCGCGGCGATCAGGTGCGGTTGCGCAATGATGCCTGTCAGTCCGTTGATCGTGAGGATGACGATGAACCCGAGGGTAATGCCATGGGGAGTCGCCAGCGAAAACTTTTCCGGCGCCAGCACCCGCTTCATCCCGCCGATTCCGCCGACCATCCCCCAGCCTATGGGGATGAGCATGAACGAGAGCGCCAGAATCAGGAAGCTCTGCAGGAAGTCGGTCCAGGCTGTTGCCACGAGTCCGCCGGTGAAGCTATAAACCACAAACACCAGCGTCATGACAATGACCAGGGTGTTGACCGGGATCGCCCCGGCGGCAGCCTGATTGATCACTTTGGCAGCGCCTTTGAGCATCGACCCCATATTGATGGTGAAGAAGATCAGCGCAAAGACCGTATAGATGGCGCCTATCCACGGGCCGTAGCGATCCTCCATGACCTCGGACATCGTGGTGCTGCGGAAGCGCCGGAATAACGGAGCGATTAACCAATAGAATGGCGTCGCGAACAGATTTTTCCACTGAAACCAGATGCCTGAGATCCCGACGCTATAAACTGCGCCGGCGAGTGACACCGGCATCTCCGCATGGGTGCCTGTGCCGAACGACTGGCCGATCATGATCCACTTGCTGAAGCGCCGATCGCCCAGGAAATAATTCGCTGTTGTGTGAACGTGCCGAGAGGCGATCAGGCCGACTGCCGCAATTCCTCCGAAATACAGCAGCAAAACGATCCAGTCGAAAGCTGAAATGCGGAAAAGTTCCATTGGACATTCAAAGCCGTACGAAAAAGGATTTTCACGGCCGCCTCTTCCCGACTGTGCTCGAGATGCCGGACCCGCATTCAGATCCGCAATGATTATAGCCTCGAAGAAAACCGATGAGCCAGAAATATTTCTCCCCGCCCAGAATCGATGTCTCAATCATCGATGGTACTGGCAATAAAGCGCGCGTGGAGGGTGTCGGCTGGAGAGCTCATCGTCAGGGAAATTCGTTTGGGGGGCTTCGGTCGTAAACATTTCTCGTGTCCGAGAAAAATCTCTTGACAAGCTTCTGACGCATTCTTAAACTCTGCAATAGCTCAGTTCAGTACTCTTGTTCTGCGTCGGTGGGGAAGGCTTCGATCAGCAAGGAGCCTGCTGCCGTTTCAGGCTCACTCGGCATCGGTACGAAAGAGAGGAATTATGAACTCCGTCCTTCGACTTATCCTGGCAGGAGGTATCATCGGCTTTCTATCGATACACGCCGGCCTTGCGCAGAGTTCCTTCGGATCCATCACGGGAACCGTAAAAGATCCCAGTGGCGCGGTGGTGCCAGGCGCGGATGTTACGGTGACCAGCCAGGCCACTGCGCTGACCCGCCGCGTGACAACCAATTCGTCCGGGATCTTTAGCATGCCGAACCTCGACCTCGGCTCTTACAGTGTCAAAATCAGCGCGAAGGGTTTCAGTTCGTACGATCGCGAAGACCTGGTGCTGATGGCGAACCAGATCATCAACGTGGAGGCGAGCCTCAAGTTGGGGTCGAGCAGCGAACTGGTGGAGGTGAAGGAGGCGAGTCCGATCATTTCCACCGAGGCCAATGACATCTCGACGAGCATGCGCGGCGAGGCGGCCGAAGCGCTTCCCCTCATCGGAAGGCATGCGGCGGATTACGGAATCTATACCTACAGCACCCTCGCCACCGGCACGTCGACAAGTTCATCCAGTTCCTACCCGGTGTTCGAAGGAACACGGAGTACGGCGGGCGTGATGGCAACTATGGATGGCATCTCCGTGGCGGCTTATTCGCAGGGCGCAAGCCCGGTGTCCGTCGGCATGGAAGCGGTGCAGGAGATCAAGATCGAAACTTCTGTAGCCCCGGCAGAGTTTGCCACCGCGGGTAATGTGCAAGTTGTGAGCAAGTCCGGCACAAACCAGTTTCATGGCGCAGCCTTCGAGGACTACAACGGCAATGTTTTGAATGCACGCAACTTCTTCAGCCCCTCGGTGCCATTTCGCGTTTACAACAACTTCGGAGCGAGTGCCGGTGGTCCGATTATCCGCAACAAACTTTTCTTCTTCGCGGACTACGAGGGCTCTCGCGAAGCCGCAACCGGGACGCTGGTTGAAACGGTTCCCCTGCCCGCGTGGCGCACAGGCGACTTCAGCAGCCTGGGTACGGTGGTGACGGATCCCGCCACCGGGAAGGCGTTTCCAGGCAACGTAATCCCGTCATCCAGGATTAGTCCTGTTTCCACGGCGGTTCAGAATTACATCTTCCCGCTGCCGAATACCGGGGCAGCCGGAGCGCTCAACAACAATTGGACGAAGAACGTGGTATCGCAAACCGGGTTCACGCACTACAACCGGGTGGATGGCCGGGCAGACTATAACATCACGAGCAAAGATAGCCTGTTTGTGCGACTGAGCTGGATGCGGATGCCGTACTATTCGGCTGGAGTCTATCCGCTGGCGCGCATCCAGACCCGCTACGCGCAAAATGCAGTGCTATCGTACAATCGCATTATTTCGCCCACCGCGGTCAACGAATTTCGCATGGGCGCCACGTATCATCGGAATTTCTTCGTCGCCAATGTGGTGGGCAGCGATCTGCTCTCCCAGTTCGGCATCCAGGGCGTGCCCACTGTCGGCGTAAAAACGGCTCCCTATTTCGGCATCACCGGAGTCACGGCTTTCAATCCCAGTTCCGGAGCGGATTACTACAATAGCAACCCCGACACCAGCTTCGAATGGACCGACAATCTCAGCTGGACCCGTGGCCGCCACATGATGAAGTTCGGGTTCGATGTAGTAGTCGAACGCTACAACGGCAACAGCATCAATTACCCGGTTTACGGCGTCTACAATTTCAACGGCGCATATACGGGCGTTGGCTACTCGGACTTCCTTCTCGGCATTCCGCAAACTACGCAACTGTCGCTGCCCAGTCCGGATCGTGAACTCCGCGGCAAGACTTTTGGGCTGTACGCGCAAGACCAGTTTCGCGTGTCGAACTCACTTACTGTGAATTACGGCATCCGTTGGGAACTGCCGCGACCCTACACCGATGCGAGGGGACAACTGTACAGCTACAATCCCGCCACGGGTGGGCTGGTTGTTCCCGATAGCGGACTTCACCTGGTAAATGCATTCTATCCCTCGAACATCCCTGTTCAGACGGCGTCGCAGGCGGGTTATCCCGCGAACTCGCTCATCCACATGGATATGAAAAATATCGAGCCTCGCATCGGTTTTGCTTACAAGATGTTGGGCAGCGACAAGACCGTTCTGCGCGGAGGATACGGAATCTATACGAACCTGATTTATTCTCCACTGTCTGCCAGTGCGATGGTGGGCGGTCCTTATGGCGGCAGTGTCACTTACTTCAATTCCATAACTAATGGGGCGCCTCTCTTCAGTTTCCCGTCGCCATTTTTGCCGTCCGGTACGACCGCGGTCCAGAATGTTTCGGGCGTCAACCCGAATTTGCGCACGCCCTACACTCAGCAGTGGAATCTGACGATTGAACGCCAGGTCGGCTCACTGGGCCTCAGGATATCCTATGTTGGCGCCCACACAGTCAATCTTCTCTATGGGAGGAATCTCAACGAGCCGGCGCCCAGTACAACGCCCTTTACTACGGCGCTGTTCCCCAATCAGTTGTACAGCGGCATTACTTACTACGACAACGGCGGATTTGATCGGTACAACGCATTGGAATTGCAAGCGCAAAAGAGGCTAGGTAAGAACTTTACTTTCAATACCGGCTTCACCTGGGCCAAAGATCTGACGGACGCCCAGGATACGGGCGGGGGCGGCGGCACTTACGCCGGGCAGACCATTCAGAACCAGTTCTGCCTGGTTTGCGAAACATCGAATAATCAACTGGTGCCCTCTCGCCGTTTTTATGCGTATGCCGTCTACGCTCTGCCAGTTGGGGCCGGCCAACACTTTCTCTCCGGCGCGCACGGCGTCGTCCAGGCCATACTCGGCGGCTGGCAGACGAGTTGGACGGGCGTTTTGCAAACGGGTCAATACTTTACTCCGAGCTTCTCGACTTACGATCCGTCGAACACGGGCGTGATTGGCGGAGTGCCCGATCGCATTTCCGGAGTTCCTCTTTATCCCGAGAACCAGACCGTCAACAACTGGTTCAATGCGGCTGCGTTCGCGATTCCCGGCTGCGCGCTTACGACCCCGCTGTGCAACAATCCGGCCAATGTCGGCAGATTCGGGACCTCCGGCTGGAACTATCTTGTGGGGCCTCCGCTCCGCAATCTGGATTTTGGTCTGTCCAAACAATTCAGGCTTTACGAACGGGCCACTCTGCAATTTACGATGACGATGGTAAATGCTTTGAATCACCCCAACTTTACGGTGCCCGCCGCGAACATCAGTACGCCGAGTTCGGTGGGCGTCATTAGCGGTACCAAAGGCGCGCTGCTGGGTGAACCGGCAGCCCGTAACATCGACTTTGTGCTTCGCTTAATGTTTTAACGGGTTGCGTGGATTCCCGTGCAAGGCTCAAAGCAGTATCTATGATCGCGAATATGAACCGCAGGACTTTTCTGCTGTCGACGGGCGGCGCGGTGGCCACAGTTTCGAGCAGCCGCATCGCTCAAGCAGCCGCTGGGAGCTACGGCGAGACCCTGCCGGACATGCTCCTTTCGCATGTCGCGACGAAACTGAACGCTTACGCCTCATCCTGGGATCAGAAGCGCGAGCAAATCCGTTCGGCGGCTGACGTCAGCAAGCGCAATCGTTATGTGCGCGAAAAGTTTCTCGAGATGATTCACGGACTTCCGGAGCGCGCTCCCCTTAAGGCGCAGACCATCGCCACTCACGATCGCGATGGTTACCGGGTCGAGAACGTCATGTTCCAGAGCCTGCCGAATTTCCTGGTGACAGGAAACCTCTACATCCCAACAGCTGGCAGAGGGCCATTTCCCGGAGTAATCTCCCCTTGTGGCCATTACCCTCTCGCACGCATGGATCCGGAATACCAGTGCGTATATATCGATCTGGTGAAGGCGGGCTTTGTCGTTCTGGCATACGATCCGATTGGCCAGGGCGAGCGCCGCCAGTTCTGGAATCCGGAGACCGGTGAAACTGAAGGCGATGCTTCGCCGATCTTTGAGCACTCGCTTCCCGGCCAGCTTCTGCTCCTGATGGGTGAGGACCTGACTCACTATCGAGTATGGGACGGCATGCGCGCGATCGACTATCTGGAAAGTCGGAAAGAAGTGGATCCGCAACGAATCGCCTGTGCGGGTCACTCCGGCGGCGGTACGCTTTCACTCTTTATCAGTGCGCTGGATGAACGCGTCAAATGCGCCGTGGTGAACGAAGGGGGCACCGCGGCCCGATGGCCAATGCGGAATCGTCCGGGGAGCAAAGTGGGTCCGGCGGACGTGGAACAGAACTATTTCCCCGGCGCAAAATATGGCGTAGATGCGCCCGATCTCCACATCGCAATTGCTCCCCGCCCGCTGCTGGCGATGATTGAGGAATACAATCCGTCGTTCAATCGCGCTGCCGAGGAGATCCGAAAGAGATATGCGCAACTGGGCGCGCCGGATCGCTTCGGCACCGAGCAGGCGAATGACCCGCATGCGTGGACACCCAAACTTCGCCTTGCAACAACCCGCTGGCTCAGCCGCTGGCTCTTGGATTCACGCGGGCCCGACGAGGAGCCCGATGCGAAAATTGAGACTCCCGAGACGCTTTACTGCACGCCCAACGGGTCGGTACGGTATTCGCAGCTTGGTGACACGATCTTTAGCCTGATTCTGAAGAAACAGGAGGTTCTGCCCCCGCCCCGTGAATTCAAACCCGCGGAATTGGCGGCTGAAGTCGCGACCTTACTTCGCTATCGGAAGATCGAGACGCCGCTAATGCCAAGAACTCTGGTCACAACGCCACGAAAAGGCTATGCGGTGGAGAAACTCGAGTTCCTGTCGGAATCCGATATCTACATTCCCACCTGGGTTTTCATCCCGGAACAAAAGGCAATGGTTTATCCCACGTTGCTGATGTTCAACGAGTCGGGGAAACAGGCCGATGGCATGGAGTTCGGTTTATATGAGCGCCTGGCGCGCAAAGGGCAGATGGTGATCGCGTGCGATGTGCGCGGCGTGGGGGAGACCAGGCCTCCACACAGTCCCTCCATCGAGAGCGGCGCTTTTCGGCAACTTTTCGATGTTGAGACGGCCATCACCTACCTGACCTGGTACGCGGATGAGTCTTTGTTGGGCATGCGTGTCCAGGACGTGGTCCGGAGTGTGACTTATGCCCTGAGCCGTTCGGATGTCGATCGGCAACGATTCCGGGTGGCAGGAAAAGGCGCCGGCGCTTTGTGGGTTTTGTTTGCGGCGGTTCTCGATACTCGCATCAACGAGGTCATTGCCGAGAAGGGATTGCTCAGTTATCGGACCCTTACTCGTGCGGATCGGTATACACAGCCCACGGGTATTTTCGTCCGCGACATTCTGCAGCATTTCGATCTGCCGCAACTAGCTGCGGGTCTGGTGGGTCGCAAACTCACTCTTGCAGGTCCGGTCGACCATTTGAAGCGTGCGGTCGACGCGGAGACGGTCAGGCGATCTTACTCGATGACGGAAGCGGCGTTCCGGCGCGCGAACGCCGGGAGTTTTGTGATTGTCGAGTCCACAACGAATGTATATGAAACGGCGTGAATTTCTGGAGTTGGCGTCCGCGAGCCTGGCCGCTCTCAGTACGGCGCATGGCGCCCCGACGGCTGGCGGGACGGTGCCGCGCGCACATTGGATTGACAACGGCATTATCGACGCGGGTGGAACGCACGAGGACTACCTGTTCGTGGTCCGGCGCGGCGGCGAACGTTTGGACGCTCGCAAATCCTACGAGAGGGACCAGAGCGAAGAGACCATTCGCGGTCTGAAAGACGCGGGCGTCGAGGTCTTTCATACCCATCTTTACAAAGGTTTCGGCATGGCTGCGGAAATGCCGGAGATGCAGGATACGGTGCGCGCGGCGGCATTCGCGCACAGCCTCGGCATGAAAGTGGATACGTACATCCAGTGGAACACGATGATGTACGAGACCTTTTTCGCCGAAGTGCCGCGCGCGAAGGATTGGGTCCAGCGCGATGCCGCTGGCCGTCCGATAATGCTGACCTATGGGTTCCAGCAATCATTTCGCTACCGGCCCTGTTTCAAGAATCAAGAATACCTGGATTACCTGAAGAAGATCGTCCGGTTCAGCATCGTCGAAGCGAAGACGGACTTTATTCACTTCGACAACTTCGACCTGAATGCCGAACCCGATTCGTGCCACTGTCCCTGGTGCGTCAGGGGCTTCCGCGATCATTTGCGGAGCAAGTACACGCCCGAGGCACGCAGGGAACGTTTCGGCTTTTCGAATATCGACTACGTCAACCCGCCGGAATGGAATTCGTCGAATCAGCCGACGAAAATGCAGATCATTTTCGACCCCGCGATACAGGAGTGGATCGATTTCCGCTGCCAGTTGATGGCTGATGCCTTACACCAGATGGCATCATACGCAAAGTCGCTGAACAAAGAAGTAGTAATCGAAGTGAACCCGCACGGCATTACGGGCGGCAATCGCGCGTGGGAAGCGGGGTTGGACCACGCTCGTTTTCTTCCTCTCACCCAGGTGTTCTGGACTGAAGAGCCGAACGTGCCCGGCGTCCAGAGCGATGGTCGCGTGGTTACGAAGATCCGCAGCTACAAGCTGGCTCGCACATTCAACAACGTATTATTCACCTACACGGATCGGGATGACCTCGCCATCGCGGAGTGTCTCGCCTTCAATCAGACGATCGGATTCGGGGGGATCTATCCGTTATCAGGGATCATGCGGAAGCATATCGATTTCTATCGGGCGCATCGCGAACTGTTTCATCAGACGCGTGACCTTGCCGATGTCGCGGTGCTTCGCTCCTACGCGTCGATTACCTACAACCAGCCGCGCTGCCAGTTGAGCGCCATCCTCGCCGAGCAAGCGCTGATCGAAGGGGCGACGCCATTTCACATCATCTTTGATCAGCATCTGGAGAGCCTCTCCCCCTATAAAGTGCTCGTACTGCCGGATTCGGAATGTCTGTCTGATGCTCAAATTGCAGCGATCAGGCGGTTCGTAGAGAGCGGCGGGGGACTCGTGGTCATCGGCACATCCGGCCTCTATGACCAATGGAGACGCGCACGGGTAACGCCGGGTTTGGAAGGATTGGTAGACGTGCGGCCAACCGCACGCGCATACGAAGAGCATGCCCAACGACACCCGGACGAAGGTCATGAAATGCGCAAACAGGTTGGTGGAGGGCGGGTTTTCTACCTGCCGGCGCTTCAGTTCGACGGAGCGTTGCCGGAGTTCGGCGCCTACTTCAAGGTAGATAATCGCTACTGGAAGAAGCCTGCTAACGCGCGGCAGTTTCTGGAAGGTATCTCATGGGCGCGTAACGCTACGCCCGCCGTGCACGTCGATGGACCGAAGCACGTGATTGCAAACGCGGTAGAGCAGGCCTCGAATCGTATGACAGCGGTCCATCTAGTCAACTATGGGCATGACGGGCCTGCGCAGCGGATCAATATCGCGTGCCGCAAGCCCAGGGGCGCGGAAACTGCATCCGTCCGACTCTATGGACCCGAACTTCCTGCCCCTGTCGAATTAAGCGCCAGTCTTCGCGATGACGCGGCAACGTTTATCGTACCCGAGGTCAAAGTTTATGCAATCGCGGCGGTAACATGGTGACGACGCGTCGTATGTTCGTCGGCGCTTGCACAGGCGCCCTGCTGCTGGCGAAGCAGAACAGTGTTCGCATCGAACACCGTGTCTTTCCCGGCCTCGGCGAGATGGATGGGAATTGGGCTGCGCTTCTCGCCAGAAGCGACGGCAAGGTGTACGCCGGCCTGGCCAATCATGGCGGCGATGGCCACCTGGTCTACTACGAACCCAAAGAGAATAGCGTTCACGATGTCGGTAATCTGACTGCCTTATGCGGCGAGCAGAATCTGCATCGCGGTCCCCAATCCAAGATTCATGCGAAGTTCGGTGAAGGCAAAGACGGCCGCATCTATTTCGGTACGCATGGCGGACTCTGGTGGAATTATGCCCGGTATGGCGCGAAGGAGGGCTATCCTGGCGCTCATTGGATGGCATTCGATCCCAGAAGTGGACGCGTCGAGGATTTCGGAATCGGGCCGCGATACGAAGGCATTAACACGGGCGCATACGATCCGCAGTTCAACCGCATTTACGGGCTGACGCATCCGCGCGGCCACTTTGTTTACTACGACGTCGCGACCCGGCGGACAGCGGATTTGGGACGCATCGACAACTGGGAGTCGATCTGCCGCACGCTCGGAATAGACGACAAGGGGAACGTCTACGGCAGTTTCGGAGAAGGTCGCGTGTTCAAATACAATCCGCGCACGGATGCGATTACGGAACTTTCCGTGCGCGTGCCAATTCGTCCCAAGGGCATTTCGCTTGGGCGAGATTACGAAAAGTCCGAGACCGCCTGGCGGACTGTCGTATGGGATGCCAGGACGTCCCGCTTTTATGGCGTAGAGGAGAGCGCGACGGATCTGTTCTCTTTCGATCCACACGCGGGCAAAGACGGGAGCATCGAGACGCTCGGGCAGCTTTGCATTCCCGGATTTGAAAATCGTCGTGACATTCCGTACGCGACTCTCAGTCTGACCATGGGTCACGATCGCAGGTTGTACTATGGCGCCGCGGGTCGGGAATTCGACTATGGTGGCAGCGCCGGCGCGGCCGCCTCGCATTTGATTACCTGGGACGTGGCGACCGGAAAGAAACAGGACCTGGGCGAAATGATTCTCTCTGACGGGCGGCGGGTTCTGGGTACCAACGCGGCCGATACGGGACCAGACGGAACGATTTATTTTGTGGGCGCGATCGAACTCCGCGAGACACCGGGAAAGCCACTGGAAGCAGGCGGGAAGATCGGGGGCATTCCTTACCGACTCGCTTTGCTGATGTACAAACCAACATGACGCGCCGTCTGCTGTGCGCCGTCCCTGGGCTTGTGACTCTGGTGTTTGCACAGCGCACGCTGGATTACAACCGCTCTGTGGTTTCGCAGGTACGGATCGATGCCAGAGATTTGGGTTACCCGCCGGAGGATGTTCTTCCTTCCGGCGAATCGGCAATCACCGCGCTTGCGGTATCGCCGAGCGACGCCGGTGTGGTGTACGGCGCGACGAGCGGAAAGAGGAGCCATTTGTTCGCTCTCGATCCGCTGCAGGGATACGTGCAACCGCTCGGATTCCTGAAGGACGTGACGGCGGTGCACGGATCTCTTGCGATCGCACGAAGTGGAGACGTCTATGTTGGCGGTGCTATCGCGGTGGATAACGGAGGCGACGGCTACGACAACTATTCCGGCGGCCATTTGCTGCAGTATCGGCCGCCCAGGGACCAGGCAATGCGCCCGATTCGCATCGACGCCGCATGCGAGGTCGTCGATCTGGGTGTCCCTGCCGCGCATGAAAGCATCTACGCGCTGACAATCGACCTCGAAAGAAATGTCCTTTATGGATTAACCTATCCTTCCGCCAACTTCTTCCGGTACGACATTGAAGGCTCGAAATTCACGCTTCTTGGGCGTGTAGCCGAACGCAAGATGCACGGCGAGAAGTTCGAGCGCGACCGGCTCATTGGGCGCGCCATTGCGCTGGATGACAAGGGCGACGTATTTACGTCGGGCGAAGACGGCGCGCTGTTCCGCTATCGCCCGGGCACTCAACAAGTCGAGAAACTCCCTATCGCGGTGCCCTCAGAGCCGGGGCGTGAAGGCTTTAACCGCATCGAGGTCTGGGCCGCCGATCCATCGGGCACGCTTTACGGCGGCACGACCGACGGATACCTGCTTCGGCTGCGCACCAATCCGCCGGTGGTGGAGAACCTCGGCAAGCCCTTGCCTCAATACCGTGTCAATGGCCTTGTGGTCGCGCACAATGGCAAACTCTACGGAGTCGGCGGCGATGACGATGACATGGCAAGACTTTTCTCCTACGATCCGAACCGCGGTGTTTACGAAATCCTCGGATTCATCGACGTAAATCGGCGTCCTTACTATACCTGGCAGGCCTATCGGATCGGCGCCATGTGTCTCGGTGCGGACGGCGCCGTCTACATCGGGGAGAGCGAGCGCAAGTCGCGCCTGTATTTGTATTACCCGCAGTGAGACTTCGCTGCTCGCGACGATCGGATTGGAACCAGCATCGGTTCCAATCCCTCCTGGTCTCCACTTTCAGGTTTGGAACCCGCCCAATGCCTCAGCTCAGCGCTTTCGCGATCGCTTTCACCAATTCGCCACCAAACTTCAGACGATCCGGTATCTCGGGAAGATGACCAAGTTTCTGGTTATAGGCTACGCGCTGTTCCATCAGGAACCCGGGAATCTGGAAATCTTTCCACAGGCCTTGAGTCACGGTCATGCGACCCGGCTTCCCCTCTGTTGTGGTCCTCTCGGCAAACGTCAGCGGCCGGCTGGGCGCAAACGTCGTGTCGTGGGATAGAGCTTTAAACAAGCGCTCAGCCAACGGTCTGTATTTCCCATTGCCTCCATTGTCCGGAGGGCCCTCCAGATATTCGTCGGTCTCCGTATTGTGGAGCGAAAAGAACAGGTCGATATGATGACCGCTCTTCAGCCATTGCCTGATCGCATTTCTCTGGAACGTGATCTCCGGCATCTTTACCGGGTCAACCACATCCCAATTGCGGTTCAGATCGTAGCCATTGATATTAAAGCGAACCCCACCCACTGCAACGCCGTCCGGATCGCACAACGGAAAAATTTTCCAGATAAACCGGTCCCGCAGCGACCTGCTCTCCGGCGTATCCGCCATGAGAGTTCGAATTGCGCCCTCACCCGTCCACGAACTGCCGGACTCCCAGCTGTGCTGTCGAAACATCAGCCAGACAGTTCGTTTATTCTCTCTGGCGGATCCATGAGTGATGGTCCAGAGAGGCATGTCTCTACCTTGCGCGGTTTTTCCGATGATTTCCTCGTGAAAATCCGGGTTGCCGCGAATGTCATTTCGCAGTTTCGCCAGGTTCTCATTGGTATAAGGCGGACAGTGTGCGATCCAGAAACGATGACCCTGTGGCTGCATGTGCAGAGTCAGCTTCGGTTCCCTGGGATCGTATTCGAACGTGGTGACATGCGCCCAGTGCACGCCGTCAAAGCTGATCACGGGAGGTGTGTCCTTCGTGATTGCGCCCTTATTTGGTTTGTAGTTATATTCGCCCGGCAAATTCACAATGTCGAGTGTCAGGGGAGCGAGGGGTGCGTTATCGACGCGGAAATAATACCAGTTCGCCTGGCGATTTCGGCCGTCCTGATCGACCTGGCCCCTTGCCGCGAGGCGATAATGATCGGCCGAAACCTTTTCTATTTTGCCAAGTGAGCCGCCTTCAAAGTTTGTATGGATACTTGGGACCAGTAGCGCTGCCAAAAGTAAGAACATGTTACGAACCCTTCACTAAATTAGCCGTCTGGAAGGCCGCGGTGAGCTGATTGTGCGAAACGTTTTTGCACTCGAGAAACTGACGGCCGGCGAGCGGCACCCGAATCCTGCCGGAGGCCTCCTCAATCGGAATGTCTTTGCCGAGCTGCGCCATCAATCGGACGTCACCGCGGGGCAGGCTTAATTCCAGAGCCGCGCTTCCGGAGGTATGCCAGAAGACGACGTAATGGTTGTTCTGTCGTTCATAAGGTGAAAGCTCTTGCGGATCTCGCTCCTCCCGCGACGTTGGGAATCTCGCGATAGGGCGACAATTCATAATTTCCCTGTTCGTCGATGAGAAGAAGGTGTTCCTGATTTAGATCGCGCAATTGGCTCTTCTGTGTCTCGCTCAGCCAATTTTCGGCCATCGCCGGACGACTTCAAGGTTATCGGCCGTGCGCGGGTGTGCGTGAAGTTGCGGCAGATCCCCCACCAGTGAAATCGGACAATTCCAACCCGCGGCGCGGCTGGTGACATATTCAATCATGTCAGGCTGAGTGCCGATCGTACTGACGCTCGGCGCCCAATAGCCGATCCACCCGAAGTTGATTCGAGTAAAATCTTTCGCCACTTCCGCGGCCTCGGGCGCAGGGTATTGACGGACCGCCTGCTTCACACCTCCGGCTTGAAGACGTCGAACGCGTTGCCCCGTGTCAAAATATGCCAGCTGAAATGCGATTTGCACCGCGCCTTCGGCAAAGACCGGCGATGGGTGCAACGCCTGGTAAACAAGCCCCTGTGATCGCGAGACGGTGTACCAATATTGCGGTCCGGGAACATCTTCGGCGCCATCGAAGTAGACGAATTTGAACCCTGCAGCGCGATAAATCTCCCCGAGCCGCGTGGCCACTTCTTCCTGCAGGTCGGTATCTTGCGTGAAGCGGACGAAAATCGGCCATGTGTCGACGTCCAGCAACCCCACCCGCGTTCCCGGGACGTAAGATGGTTGGATATTCTTCCCGAATCGCAACCCGTGCATTGTGGCCGGAACTGGATGCGGCGCCGTCCGACTTCGGCCGGTTGGGTTCCCAGGAAGGCGCGCTGGCAACCGACGGTAAGGTGGGCGAACCGTATACCTTTCATAGCTGACCAGTTCATCCTGGATTTTCAAAATGCGGCGTCCCTCGTCCATCGGACATTCGTGCGGGCTTTCTTCCACTTCAATCGTTTCGGCTGCGGGATCCAATTGCTTCCTGAGAGTGAAGCTGGCGGCCAGGTTGAGTCTGGGATCGGGACGAGGCGAAACGTAGCTATCTGTTTTATCTGCCTTGTTGTAATGGATATGAATACCAGGAAGTATGCCGGCCTGCTCGATGCGATTCACCATACGTCGCACGTCCGCCAGGCCGTTCGGGAACTCGGAGCGCATTGTGAAGTGTCCGGCGGTGGTCGCAAAGATTCGATAATACACGTCCATCGTACGCAGGCCTGCCATCTGCGCGTACCGGATATGCTGCTCGAGTTCGTCAGGGGTGGTTGCGAGTAACTCGTAATATGATTGGTTGCAAATCTTATTACGACGGCTTTCCACTCCTCGCGGAAGTCCAAAATCGTTTTCGACCTGTGCGATCCGGTCCAGCAGGCGTGAAGTGTTGGTTGTCACGAGCGCGGCGCCGACACCTTCCATCTGGACCGAGTTCACCGCCCCTGCTCGCAGAATACGATAATCGTCGCGGGTCTCGGAATCGATCCGGGTGGACGGACCTGTAGCAAGTACGTTCACGGCGACTGCATCGTCCCACATTACATTCAGCCATTCACCAAAATTCCTCCGATTGCGAATGGGAAATTGCAGGAAGACGGCTTCGTCCAACGGCGTCTGACGTTTCGTCCGGAGACTGTTGTCGACCTTGTAGCTCAATGATTCGAGCGTGAACCCGATATAAGACTCGGTGATTTTCAGCCGGATAACGGCATCGTAGCCGACCAGCGCGAAATGAACCAGCAATCTATCGCCTTCCATACGAACGCTTTCGACCGGAAACACTTTGGGCTTCGCAGGATAGGAGAGTTGCAATTCGTTGTCATAGGGCCGGAGTTGAGTGAGTGAGAATACCGGGATGGGCGATTTCGCCAGACATTCCTGACCAGTCGGTTTATGAACAAGGCTCCGCGCCGTCCCGTTCGAGGAGATGATCAGACGCATCTCAGCATTCTCGATGACGATCGGGTTCCCGGTCTGGTCCGCCGCTCGCGACTTGGCATTGCTCGCCAGGAGCCCGGCACCCTTAAGAAAACCTCTCCTGTTATTCATACCTTGAGCTCCTCAAATGGGCAGGTCCAATCGGGATAGATGGCCACGATCCAATCGCGCGCAAGCGAGAGGTAGTGCTCATATCGCGATTTTTCCACCAGTGGATAATCGCTGCCGATCACGATTCTTCCCGGTGATAACTGCGGAATCGCCCATCGTGCAAGTTTGGCGACGTCCTCGTGGGGAAAGGGCAGCGCGGAGAAGGCGCTGATCGCGGAAATGCCGAAAGTGATCGACGAACTTGATGCCAAATTCCTGAAGGCAGACCTCCACTCCGGATCTTCTTTTCCGTCGCGCATCGGCCAGCCCAGGTGTGGCACGTAAACGCGGATGCCTGGGAGTGCCGAGAGCAGGCGTTCCAGATTCAGAGCCAGAGCGCCGATTCCATTATCTGCGCGAGCGATCAGCAGTTTTCCCGCTTCATGAATGCCACAGCATGCCTCGGTATCAGCATGAATGTGTGCTGCAGGAATCCGTACTCCGGCGAGATTGCTGGTTAGTAAGGGAGAATTTAGATGGCCACCGCGATGACAGAGCGCAACTGAGAATGGAGTTCTCCCCTCTTCCTGGAGAACGCTCTCCAACAACGTGCGGTTCGCGCCGTTCCAGGTCTCGACCAGAAGCACCTTCGTCAAGGCGGCCCCGCGTCTCCGAGCGTGTTCCGCGACCGCGCGGAACATCTCCAATTGCCTGAGATCCATATCCCTCTCATATCACAATTGGATGACTTTTCTCCAACTGTGCAATTTGCTGTATTCGATTTCTGCTTGCTACGCTTCGGGCCTGAAATATGAGAGTCACGGACCTGAGGACCACGATCGTCAATCTCGATTTCCGTAACGCGGTAATTCTCTTTATCGAAACAGACGCGGGCATTACTGGCATCGCAGAAACGGTAATGAAGAGGAGGACTCTAACCATTGAACAGTCGATCCTGCAGATGCGGTCGTATTTGATCGGCGCAGACCCAACCGAAATCGAATCTCACTGGGAGAAGATGTATCGTGACTCGTTTTGGGTCGGCGGCCCGCTCCACGCGACTGCGATTAGCGCGATCGATTGCGCGCTTTGGGACATTCTCGGCAAGAGTCTTGGCGCGCCCGTAAACAAGCTGCTCGGGCGTCCCACCCGCACTACGGCGCCTGTGTATTGCCATTGTCCGGCGGGAAGCACTCCCGAGGAGTTTGCGCGGGGTGTCCGCACCTGCATCGAACGAGGTTATCGCGCGTTAAAGACTACGCTCCCGCTTTTCTACGGCTGGAGCGACGCGGGCGTGGCGAGCTACTCGGGTACGAACGGGTTCGTGCCCCGTGATTGGAAAGAGACCGAACTGCTCAAGCCGGGTACCATCGCACGCATTCGCGAATTTTTCGTGGCGGCGCGCGAGGCAGCCGGACCGGACATTGGGATCGGCGTGGATTGTCATGGACGTCTCAACTTGAAAACCGCGATTCGGTTGTGCCGGGCGCTCGAGGATTTGGACTTGATGTTCATTGAAGAGCCGGTCCCGCCCGAAAACGTGGAGATAATGGAGATCCTTCATCGGGAATCCGCAGTTCCGATTGCCGCGGGCGAGCGATGGGCCACTATTCACGGTGTACGGCCATTTCTGGAGAAGAATTCCGTCGATGTCTTGCAATGCGATCTGGTCAACTGCGCTGGGATTACCGGTATGAAGAAAATTGCGGCGCTCGCTGAAGCGCACTATATAGGCCTTTCTCCTCACAATCCCAATGGGCCGATCGCCACGATGATGAATCTGCAATTCGCCGCGTCCATTCCGAACTTCACGATCCTGGAAACGATCGGGTCCGAAGCGGATTGGCGGCTTTCGCGAGCGTTGATGCGCAACGAACTTCAATTGGAAGACGGCATGCTGCCAGTTTCCTGCGCACCGGGTTATGGAATCCTGTTGAATGAAGAGGCGCTCTCCGCCCATCCCTATCAGCCTCGGGGCGGCTGGCGATAATCGTCCAGTCTTAACGATGTCAGCGACCAGGAAGAAGCTCCTCTTTCTCGTTCTCTTGCTCGCAACAATTCTCAACTATCTGGATCGTCAGGTTCTTTCTCGTGGCGGAGCGTGTCATGGCAGAGTACCACCTGGACCGGCGCGGACTTGGCGAGGTACTCTCATCCTTCCGGTATTCTTATGCCGTCGTGCAGTTTTTCGGGGGCTGGTTAGTCGATGCATTGGGGCCGCGAATCGTATTTCCATTAGCTGTTGGCTTCTGGTCTTTTGCGGGTCTGGGAACGGCGTTCAGTCAAAGCATTTCGAGCTTAAGAGCCTAGTACTACTGTGTTGGAAAAAGACAAATTGCTGTAGAATTGTTTTGTGGGTACGCAATCCGCGCCAGGCCCACAAGAGAAACGCTTTGCGGCATACACGGATAGCCTGGCGCAAGCCGCAGGGCACGCTGATCGCAATGCCCCGTTGAAAGCCTAC
>DATBEF010000089.1:0-16975 GCA_036269625.1 Bryobacteraceae bacterium
AGGCCAGCGCTCTGGCCGCCGTTTTTGGGGATAACTTCAGTCGCCCTACGGGCTCCTTACGTCATCCCTAAAAACGAAACAGCAGAAACCATCTGCCAAACTACCAAAAAACAATTTACACAGAAAATGTTACAGCGCCCAGCTGTCGTTTCTCCGGCCGTGGGGTGTTCGCCTCGCCGCATCCTTTCCCCGCGCCAAGCCGGTAGTCCAAAACCCGGTCACAAATCGCCAACTATTTTTTCCTAACCCCTTCAGTCGCTTACAGCCGCCTTCTCCCGCCGCCGACCGGTCTCTCGCGCGAAAACGATAGTCGTGATGATGTCATCCCGCCAAAACCGCACAGCCCGCCGTGCCGCCGAGCGCGCCGCCCAGAAATCGCACCCCAACAACCAAGAACGCGAGTCGACCTGTGAAGCGAACGAACCCGTTCCGAGCCGCGAAACCTTTCCGAGCCGCGCCCGCCAGGAAGAGGTTCTTCAACCAAGCACATTCGATCTCGCCATGCCGCAACCCGCCCAGCATATCTCTCCCATCGACTTCCCCCCATCCGCGCCCGCAAGCCCCTCCATCTCCCCGGCCCGCCTCGCCGCCAACCGCGCCAACGCCCAACTCAGTACCGGCCCTACCTCGGAATCTGGGAAGGCCAAATCCTCCCAAAACGCACTCAAAACCGCTCTCACCGGCCGCACCGTCCTGCTCCCCCATGACGACGCCGACCGTTACGAACGCCATCTCAACAGCTACCGAAAGGCCTACTCCCCCGTCGGCGAACGCGAGTGCGAACTCGTCCAATCCCTCGCCGACACCACCTGGCGCATCGACCGCATCCCTGGCATCGAAGAAGCTCTCTACATCAAAGGCTTCGCCGAATTCGCCTCCAAAGTCGCCGAACTCGACCCGCGCTCCCGCGCCAGCATGCTCCGCATGGAAACCTATCTCGCCTATGAGCGCCAGTTCCGTAATCTCCACACCCAGGAAATGCGTCTCCATCGCCTCCGCGAAAAACTCATCGCCGAAATCAAGCAGCTCCAAACGGAACGCGAACAGAAGGAAAAGGACGACCTCGCCATCGCGGCCAAACTCTACATCGCCGCCAAACACGACCATAAATCCTTCGACCCAGCCGATTTTGGCTTCGAATTTTCAACCGCCGACGTCGAAGCTTATTTGCAAGGTCAGCGGGCGTCTATGCTAACCGAAAAAGCTATGTCAACCCGCGGCCGTTAGCAACTGAACCCAATGGCGACGCCTGAAACCCCTGTTCGCGTAGACGATAAAGCCGCGCCGGGTAACGACAGGAAGGAAAATACCGTCAATCACTACCAGTAAAGTGTATAGTGCTCATTCAGCTAATCGGCGGAGCCAACGAACTCAGTTTCTCCAGCATCTGACCTAATAGAATTGGTTAGGTTGCCAGTTAGGATCCTATTGATGATTTTCAGGTCGGCTCGTGCATTAATTTTGACTGTAATGTTCTCCAGCCTCTCGTTTCCGCAAAGTTCAAACCCTACCCCGCAGAAGTTTCCACCGGCCATGATCCAAAGCGGGCAAAATCTGTTTCAACAGGACTGCGCCTTTTGCCATGGGCGTGACGCGGGCGGTGGCGAAACCGGGCCCGACCTGACGCGTTCCAAGCTGGTGAATGAGGACATCAAAGGCGAGAAAATTGGCGCAGTCGTGCGAAGCGGCCGGGTGGATCAGGGCATGCCTCGCTTCAGCTTGACCGACGAGCAGATTGCCGGGCTAACCGCGTTTATCCACAATCAAAAAACGATGGCGGAGTCGCAGAAGGGCGGACGCCGCGGTGTCGATATCACAGATCTGCAAACGGGCAACGTCGAGGCCGGCAAACAATACTTTAATGGCGCGGGGCATTGTTCGACATGCCACTCGCCGACGGGTGACTTGGCTGGCGTGGCAAGTCGTTTCGAGGGACTGAAACTGGAAGAGCAGATGCTCTATCCGAGAAATGCCAAAGCCAAGCTAACTGTAACGCTGCCTTCTGGCGAAACCATCACAGGTATTTTGATGTACCAGGATGAGTTCACCGTCGCCTTGCGGGACGACACCGGACGTTATCGGTCCTGGTCCGCCAGCAGTGTGAAATTCGCAGTAGATGCACCCGCCACGGCGCATGCCGAACAACTTGCCAAGTATACGGATGAAGACATCCACAATCTAATGGCATATATACAGACCCTCCGCTAGATTCACATGAAATTATCTTTGAACCTTCTTCGTTTCGCCATGCCTGCGGCACTGATACTGGCATCGTCGGCTTCGATCTTCGGACAAGGCGCGGAACCGGATACTTTACTCAATCCGCCCGCCGGCGCCTGGCCCGGCTATCATGGCGACTACTCCGGTAAACGTCACACTCCTCTGACGCAGATCAATCCGCGGAACGTCCGTCAACTGGAACTCGCGTGGGTATTTCAGACGGGACAAGCCATGCAGATCAAGAGCTCTCCGCTTGTCGTGAACGGAGTGATGTACTTCTCCGTGCCCGATAACGTGTGGGCGGTCGATGTGCACTCAGGCCATCAGATCTGGCACTACACGTACCCACCGAATAAGGGTTCGCACATCGGAAACCGCGGCGTGGGCATGTGGAAGGAATCGCTATATTTCATGACCCCCGACTGCCATCTGCTTTGCCTGAACGCCAATGACGGCAAGGTGAAGTGGGACGTAGTAATCGCCGACTATCGAAAAGGCTATTGGACTTCGACATCGCCGCTGATTGTCGGCAATCATGTTCTGGTCGGAGTGTCCGGCGACTTCGATAACTTACAAGGCTTTCTCCGCTCCATCGACCCGGAGTCCGGAAAGACGCAGTGGCAATGGGACAGCACGCCGCCTCCGGACACGCCGGATGCGCCAACCGGTGGCACCACCTGGATGACTGGAACTTACGATCCTAAGCTAAATTTGCTTTATTGGGGCACCGGCAATCCCACGCCGGTGCTCACGGGCAAGACGCGTCCTGGCGACGACCGCTACACGTGCAGCATCGTTGCTTTAAATCCGGAGAACGGGCAGCTAGTTTGGGCCTTTCAACCATCGCCGCATGACACGCACGATTGGGACGCGGTGGAAACGCCCGTATTGGTGGACGGCAACTTCAAGGGTCAGCCGCGCAAGCTGCTGATGCAGACTTCGCGAAACGGCTACTTCTTCGTGCTGGACCGCACTAACGGCAAGAGCTTGTTGACAATCCCGTTTGGGCCTGTAAATTGGTCGGGTGGCATCGACGAAAAAGGGCAGCCGATCCCGAATCCGGAAAAGGAACCAGCTCCGGATGGCCGGCTAATCGCGCCGGATGAAGGCGGTTTGACGAACTACCGCTCTCCCAGCTTTGATGCAAAAACCGGCCTATTCATTGTGAGCGCGCACCCGAGCTACGGGATCTACTTCGCGAAGCCAGCTGATGGAACTTTTGGCTGGGCAGGCGCAGACTACGGGGTTTGGAGTAAAGGCGTGCTGGAAGCGATCGATTACCAAACGGGCAAACTTCGCTGGACTCACGAACTGGGACCCGGCGGTTCGAATGCGGGCGTGCTCACGACGGAATCCGGCGTAACGTTCACGGGCGACGCGATGGGCAACTTCCTGGCGCTTCGCACAAGTGACGGGAAAACCTTATGGCATGCAGGCATCGGCGCCCATATGGACACTTCGCCGATCAGCTTTGACTTGGATGGCCGCCAATACGTAATTGAGGGCAGCGGTACTGCGATGTTTGCCTTTGCGTTGCCCGAGCCTGACACGGAGCAGACGAGTTCGGGCAGGGCGGTCGGCCGGTAGGCTCTCTACTCTGTCCCGCCGCCAGCCTTTGCGCCGCGCACCCACGATAATATCGTTTTGTATTGCCAGCTTGACTCGTTGCCAGGCCAGCGCTGGCCGCCATTGTGTGTTGCGAGGTAATCCGCCACGTTCCCTGCCGAGTCAGTAGGCCGTGTCGGCTTAACTAGCATCAGGCTATGCGCCGGATCGGCAATATCCACGACCCGCATAGCATATTTATAGTTTTCTTCGCTATCCTGCGGCGAAAATTGCCCTTCGGCATTGGGCGGGTGGAGCTTGAAGATAACGTGGGAGGCATGGCACATGACGCAAGCCTTGCCGTCTGCCCCAGGCGTAGCAAGTATCGGTTCAACTTTGGCGACGAAGTAATTGAAGTCCAGCACGCTGCCGGGCTTCACATCGGCCAGCGCCTCGCTTAAGCGCTTTCCGTCCATTACGTTCTTGGCGATCAGCTGAAGGCGCGGGTTGGGATCTTCCCGCATGCGCTCCATCGCGGCCCGGAATTCCGGCCGCTTGTCGATGCCTCTCGATTTACGCAGCAGATCCAGCGCGGCGGCCCTCACGTTAGCATCGGAATCCTGAAGACTTGCCATAACGGCTTCAAACACGACCCGCTGGTCGAGGAGGTCGACCGGCCGATTTCCCACCCGCTTACCGAGGAAATAATTCTGGTCTTGTGATAGCGCACCGCCAGATACCCCCAGATGATTGACGAGGAACTTGGGGTCGCTTACCAATTCAATAAACACACTACGTTGTGAGGTGCCGAGTTGGCTGAGAATCTGGGCCGCTGAACCTGCCTCCTGGGGATTGCTTAACCGTTCGAGAGCAATCTGAATTGAGGCGCGCTGCACGTCACGGTCCGGGTCCTTGGCGCCGTCTAGAACCTGTGTGCGGATGCGCGGTTCCTGCATGAGTTCCGGGAAAGACGCGGCAGCTGTTAGCGCCTCGGCATAATTTGCAGGCCTAGGAGTTCGCTCTAGAAGCGCCCGCAACGAAGCGACCACCTGCGGTTGCGTGATCCAGGGCGAATCGGAAGGCAAGGAGGCAAGCAGCGGAAGAACGGTGTCCTGCGCGTTGCGATCACCGTGGTCCAGGATCTCAGATATCGTACGCACCAATCCTGGATCTGGCTGCGCGGGCGTGTTGATGTTCAAAATCCCGCGCTGGCCATTCTGATAAACGTAGCCGACCGTCTCTCGCACGTCCTTATCTGGATCCAATGCGAGATCGAGCGCGGCCTTGGCAAAGCGCGCGTCGCCCGCGCCGCTCAACGTGCTGCCGGCCTTCAGCACTTCGATCTTCATCGCACTATCGCTCCCCCGCAGACAGGCGATCAGAGCATCTTCGAGCGCAGGGCCAGAACTTTCGAAGAAGTGAATCAAGTCGCTATCGTTGCCTACGCGCGTCTGAAAGAAGCCATTGTGCACGTCGTAATGGAAATCGGCGGTATCGCGATACGGCGGATACTCGTATCCTGGGACATGAAGCTCAGGGACGCCAGAGACATATTTCGTGAAGACGGCGGGGAGAGCAACAGATACTTGCCCCTCCTTAAGTTCTGGCAACGAATAGTGGCGGATGTGGAAGTCCCAGAGCGATTCCAAAATTCCCTCGCGACCGAGTTGCGTGCCGGATCGCAAGACCTTCGCCAGCACCGCTGCCTGGTCGCGCGCGACAAATTCGTACCCTTGGCGGATGCGAGCTTGATCTTCATCGGTTGCCGCCGCTCGCACCCATGCTTCCAAATACCCGGTGTTCTCATCGAGAACGTCGTAGATACTCTCATGTATCGCGCGGCGAACCGTGGGGTCTGTTTCAGTGTTGAGGCGGGTTGCAAGCGTTTCAAGAATGCCAGTGCGGGCATCGCGGTCGTCAGCGCTCCAATAGGACCATTGCCACAGGCCTTTGGAGGCATTTAGACGAACTCCGGGCGCGGGATCGTTCAGGTCGCGTTCCAGCGCGGTGCGAAGCGCAGCATCGCCCGCGACATATTTGAAATGCTGATTGAATAACTCAGTCGCGCCCCACCGCTCACGCGCATCCGGTGACGCGAGCGCCGATGTCAGTTGCGCTCGACCCTCCGTGGTAGCTTCGGGACGCCGCTCCAAAATCATGCGCAAGGCCCAGGCACTGCTGCGTTGGACCATCTTGCTGGGGTCGCCAAGCGATGCAACCAGAACCTTGATCGAACCGGAATCGGCCATGTGACCAAGCGCGCGGGCTGCGGCCTCACGAGCCAAGGGCTGACGGTTGCGCGCCAGCAGTTCTCGGATCTGCTTCAGTGTACTGGCAGGCGCAGGATCCCAGAACTGGTCCAACTGACTGAGCAGTTCCGGCAGATTGTCCGTTGCAAGCTTGATAGGAGGAGCTTCAAACGCGTCGCCCCAAAGCTTCTCAGCCGAAGGCTTCGTATCAGGTCCGGGATAAAGCGTGGATAACGCCATCACCGCGAACTGGGTCGCACGGAAAGGTGTATTGAAGCCTTGGTACACCGGATCGCCCTCCCAACTTCCCTCCGGACGCTGGGCTTTGAGCATGGTCTGCAGGGCAAGGGCGAGTTTAGGATCCGTCTCTGGCCGGCGCCCTGCGAGCGCAAGCGCCAGGACCGCGTTATACGAGATAAAGTCGGCGGGCTTGGCGTCCTTATCGAAGGCATAGCCCCACATACCTTCCGGCTGCTCGTGCGAATAGAGTTCGTCGATCAAAAGCTGCAGTTGCGCGGCGTACTTCTCGCGCCCCGCGGTTGCCAGGAATTGGATTTTCCAGTTCAGGTCAATCATGTTCTCCGGCTTATAGGGGACCGCAAGGCGCTCCACCATATCGCGGCTGGCCTGCCATTGGGGATCGTGCGTCTGCTCGTAAAGCATGTTGAACGTCTCCCAACTCTGGGCTGCAATTTCAAAGGCGCTGACCTCGGGTTCGCAGCCATCGGTCTCATCGCCGGGCATCGCGGTTCGGTCTTTATAGTGAATCTGCAGAAATTTACCGTAAGGGATTTCGAAGGAATTTACGCGCGGTGCATCGTGGGTGACGTTGGTCTCATACAGATGCTCAATCAGCGGCAGGCGGCTGGCGACTGTGCGAGCGGAATAGATGACACGGACCCAATCTGCCCCGGGTTCGCCATAAAGCGGGCGCTGGTTGTTATAGATGCGGTCGGCGAGAAATTCTAGCCCGGGGCGTTGCGTAGGAGCGTATCCATGCGACACGGCAGTCAGGTAACCGCGCGTAGTGAATTGCGTCGGATGACAAGCGATGCACTGCTGGGTATCGCCGTGGTTCATCGTCGTCCGCAATGCAACCGCGCCCCGCCGAGGCGTGTTCGAAAGCCAACTATCGCCCATGTTCACCAGAAAATCCATGCCGGCGCGCACCGCCTGATGTGGGTCGGTGTAGGGCGGCACGGGGTAGTCGAACGTGCGCAATTGAAACGAAGGATGATTGGCGTGGACGCGCAGATAATATGTTCCGCCGGGCTGCAGAATTCGCGTTCTGAATTTGTACAAGCCGGGATAGTTCTGCGTGGCTTCAATTTGATAGATGGATGCGCCGGTCGTGTATGGCTCGATCCCTCCGGTTTTTCCTCTTGTGAATACGTCCACATCGAACGGGACTTCACGATCTGTAACGTCGAGCACAAAATAGGCGAGTCGCGGTTGTGCGCCATGGAAAGTAAAGCGGAACCACTGAAATCCGGCGATCAGCGCGGCGTAGCGGTCTTGACCAGGTGCGGGAGCATAGGGCCGATCGTCCGCGCCGCCGTATATGGTTTGGCCGAACTCGACGGTTTGCGCCAGGTCGGGAGTGTTGTTCGGCGCAGCGGCAATCACGGCGGATTTCGTCGAGGCGGTGGAACTGCGATCGAAGCTGGTGACGATGGCGGGGAGGGTTTCGCCGGCGGCTGCCTTCAATTCAACCGTGGCGACCCCATCCTCGCGGGGACGCATAGTCAGATAAAAATCGAGATCCTGCCCATGCAGGTACTTCTTTGCGACGACACCTTGCGCATCGGACAGCCTGACCTCAATCGGCCTCTGGTTGGTGAATGCCGCTGGGTCCTTGATGGCAACGGTTATGGCATAGAGGGAGCCGGTCTCCGCTTTGCCTAGGACAATGCGCTGTTCGGGGCTGTTCGATGGTGAAGAGGAAGGCCGCGCGGCCAGGAACAAGGCACAGGCGCCGGCGATCAGCAAGGTGGCGGAAAATTGAGAAGCGCGGAAGCGGTATTTCATAACTAATCCAGTCGACAAGGTCTGATGCGAGAATGTTATCGCAGCACCAGGCAGCCTGATCGGCATTGTCTCAAACCGAGCCTGGTGCGGCGCTTTATTATCATGGGACTGAAGGCGAAGCCATAACCTTTGGCGTAGCTTCCTTCTGTCTTCAAGCCAAATGCTTGAAAACCGTCGGCCCGGGTGGCGAAATCGGCAGACGCAAAGGACTTAAAATCCTTTTTCGCGCAAGCGGAGTGCGGGTTCAAGTCCCGCCCCGGGCACCAGTTAGCTGGCATTAGTATTAAAGTACTGCGTAGGTGTTTGTGCATGTTGTCGCTCTCTCTGCGCCTCGAGATACCGCTCGGTGCGCTTTCCGGTTCCGTTGCGAAAAATGCATGAGAGCGAAAACGGCTCTGAGCGATAGGAACTACGCAGCGATGCCGAACAACTTGCTCACGAATTTCACCTGTCCCAACACATCGTCCGTTGCTATCCACCTCGCTCGTCCTTTTCTCACCATCTCCATCGCCTCAATTCCGCGTAGAGTTCGCCACGCCGTCTGCAAGGAACCGTAGCCTTTGGCGAGCCACGTTCGCCGTTTTACGTTGCGGTGATCTTGTTCCACAATATTGTTTAAGTACTTACATTGACGCAGCCGGCATCTTTGGCTGATTGTTCCGCTGGCCTTGAGTTCCGTCACCGCACGTGCATAGGCTGGGTTCTTATCTACATTGATGACGCGCGGCGTCGAGTTGCCGTCGTTCCGCAAAGCATGACGAAAAAAGCGCTTGGCGGCTGCCGCATCGCGCCGGTCAGTCAGGAGGAAGTCGATGGTCTGCCCGGTGAGTCGACGGCTCGGTACAGGAAATGCTGTCTCCCCTTGATGTTGATGTAGGTCTCATCCAGTCGCCAGCTTCGGTTCGTTTTCCTCAGATGCGGACGGCAGCGCTTGTCCATTTCCGGACCGAACACCTGAACCCAACGCCAAATGCAGCTCGCCGAAATGACCATCCCACGCTCGGCAGCCATCTCTGCCATGTGCACCAACGAGATGGGGTATCGCAAATACCACCGGACGCACCACAGAATAATATCGCCGCGATAGTGCCGCCACTTGAAAGGATTCGAGGCTGTAATGGGCAACATTCACCCTATCAGCCTGCGCCCTAAGATTTCGCAATGGAACCAACTCTGTCGCACCATGGGTCAACCCGACTTTTATCCGTTCGCACTATCCCGAGCGGCAGTGACGAAACTGGACTTCGTTCACCTAGTCGTCAGCGAAGCCACCCTGCAGTGGGCAAAGCAGTGACGGCGACTGTCCTTCAACTATTCTCAAGCCCATTGGCGTTACACTCATCAAACAATGAATCGCAAATTTAGAGTTGGAGCTTGCATGCTCTCCCTCGCCGCCGTTTGTCTCGCGTGGCAGTCGGATGAGCCGGCGAAACAGCTCGCTGAACTTTCCTTGAAGACGACGCGAACCATCGATTTCACGGTCGCCGAAGGCACCTGGATGTCGCTCGATGTTTCCCCTGATGGCAAGACTGTTCTCTTCGATCTGCTTGGTCATCTTTACACCATGCCCATTGAAGGCGGAACAGCCCACGCCATCACAACCGGCCTCAGCTTCGACACGCAGCCGCGCTATTCGCCCGATGGCAAATGGATCGCTTTCGTCACCGACCGGAGCGGCGCCAACAACCTGTGGGTCGCGCGGCCCGACGGCTCCGAGGCGCGCCGCATTACCTCCGAACTGCACACGCTATTTACCACGCCCGAATGGAGCCGCGATGCCGAGTACGTCCTGGTTTCACAAAAGCGCCCCGACCTTTATAAGTCTTCCTTTGAGATGTGGCAATACGACATCAACGGCGGTTCGGGCATCCAGATCACCAAGAGCAACGCCAACGATGCCACTCCCCCTGAGCAGTGGCAGAATGCGTTGGGAGCCAGTTTGTCCCCGGATGGGCACTATCTCTATTACGCGCGCAAGTCCGGATATTTCGCGGAGAACGTCAAGTTTCCACTCTGGCAATTGGCGCGGCGGGATTTGCGCACTGGAGAAGAAGACGCCATTACGGATGCGCCGGGCAGTGCCTTTCGCCCGCGCGTATCGCCTGATGGCACGCTGCTTGTCTATGCCACCCGTTATCGCTCCGCTACAGCACTGCGCGTGCGCAATCTCGAAACTGGAGAAGATCGGTGGTTGAAATACCCGGTGCAGCACGATGCGCAGGAGATCTATTTTGCCAATCTCGATTTGTTGCCTGGATACGCGTTCTTGCCCGGAGGAAACGAACTAGTTCTCGCGTATGGCGGAAAGATGCATCGGCTGAATATCCAAACTGGCGCTGACCAGATCATTCCCTTTTCGGCGGCTATCCATCGCGAACTCGGACCCAAACTCGACTTTCCCCATCGGGTCGCCGAAGGACCGGTACGCGCGCGCGTCATCGCCGGCGCGCGCATCTCGCCCAAGGGCAACAGACTCGCCTTCTCAGCTCTGTCGCGGCTCTACATCGGCGACAGCAATGGTGGATCGCCTCGTCGAGTGGTCTCGGGAGACGGAGCCGAATATCAGCCGGCCTGGTCGCCTGATGGGCTGTGGCTCGCCTACGTCACATGGTTCAACGAAGAAGGAGCAATCTGGAAAGTGCGCGTTGACGGAACGGGAAGCCCCCAACGGCTGACCTCTGTTTCTGCTTACTACACGAACCTGGAATGGTCGCCCGATGGCTCGCGCATTGTGGCCCTGCGCGCTTCAGAACATCAGGCAACGAGCCAGGCCGATCAGTGGGGACACGGGATGAACGTGCAGGATCTCGTTTGGCTCCCCGCCGCGGGCGGAGTGGTAACCACTATCGCTTCGGGCAAGGGCTGGAGTGGTCCCCACTTTGCATCTGAGCCTGATCGCATCTACGTCACCGTTACGAACGCTCACGGGCCGCTTGCGGCGGACTATGAACTGCTCTCACTGCGGTGGGATGGAACCGATCGCCGACGTCACTTCGTGCTCAAAGGCAAGGAACTCTGGGGCGCCGATTTCTCACCGGTCGTCCAGTTATGGATGCATCCGCAAGGGCGGCGCGCTCTAGTGTTGTATCGTGGACAGCTTTTTCTAATCGACGTCCCCCATACCGGAGGCGATTCGCCGGTCCTAAACATTGACGCGCCCAGCGCCGAAGTGGCGCGGCTCACCGATATCGGCGCCGACGAGGCTCGCTGGGCGCCCGACGGCGGCACCGTCACCTGGTCTGTGGGCCCGAGCTTCTTTTCCCTGACGCTCGACGGCCTCGACATGCGAATCGCGCAAACGCGAATGGCTCAAGCACACGCGGCAACCGGCGCTGCTGTCAAAGTGGACCAGCCCAACACCGCCGCCTGGGCCAAGGGTTTGTATCCAACGGAATCGAGAGTCTATATAGAAGTGCCGCGCTACCGGCCCTCCGGCGCCGTCGTTCTCCGCGGTGCCCGTGTGATCACCATGATGGGACAACAGGTGCTCCCGTCCGCCGACATAGTAGTGGTCGATAACCGCATATCCGCGCTCGGTCCACGCGGTTCTCTGCCCATTCCGCCGAAGGCCACTATGATCGATGTGGCTGGCGACACCATCGTGCCCGGATTTATCGATACCCACGCCCACTGGTTTCAGATTCGCCGCGGTGTGCTCGATCTTGAGAACTGGGATTTCCTGGCCTCGCTGGCATACGGCATCACGACCGGCCGCGATCCGCAGACCGGGACTAACGACATCTTTCCATATGCCGATCTCGCCGATGCCGGTTCCATCATCGGGCCGCGCGCTTACACCACCGGTCCCGGGATCTTCTACGTCAACGATTTTCAATCTGTGGATGAGGCGGCCGATGTACTCGCGCGCTACAAGAACTACTACGGCACCGATATGGTGAAATCTTACCTGGTCGGCAATCGCCGGCAACGCGAGTTTGTCGTCGAAGCTGCTAACCGCCTCCAAATCATGCCGACAACTGAAGGCGCTGCAGACCTGGCGCTCGATCTAACCCACGCGATCGATGGCTTTAGCGGAAACGAACATCAGTTGCCGGTTTTTCCGCTATATAAAGACGTCACCTACTTCTTTGCTAAATCCGGCATTTTCTATACTCCCACTTACATCATCGACGGCTATGACGGGCCGGGCGCCGAAAACTATTTCTTCCAAACCAGCGATGTCTTTAACGATCCCAAGGTCAGGCGCTTCATGCCCGACAGCATCATCGAAACCAAGGGCACCCGCATGATGTGGTATCGCGCCGATGAGTACGTCTACCCCCAAAGCGCTCCCAGCGCCGCCCAGATGATCCGCGAGGGCGGCAAAGTCTGCGTCGGCGGACATGGCGAGTTTCAGGGATTGAGTTTTCATTGGGAGCTTTGGTCGCTCGGAGTCGGTTTGAGTAACTGGCAAGCACTTCGCGCCGCCACTCTGACGGGAGCCGAAGCGTTGGGACTCGATGCGGATCTGGGTAGTCTCGAGGCAGGGAAGTTGGCCGACCTGGTAGTACTCAGAAAGAATCCGCTTGACGACCTTCGAAACACCACCGCCATCCGTTACGTCATGAAAAACGGCGAGCTCTTCGACGGCGATACTCTTAATGAATTATGGCCGGAAAAGAAACCTCTACCGGCCATGTGGTGGCAGACGGATCATCCGTAATGCCCAGGACAAACGCAGCGGAGAAGCCAGAAACTTTCAGAAGTTGAACCGGGCAGAAAGTTGAATCTGACGCGACGTTCCAAATCCGATGGTTCGGCCTAACGTGTTGTAAATCACCCCGAAACCGGAGCTTCCCAGCGTGGAACCCGGCTGTCCAAAATTCGGATGATTGAATACGTTGAAAACCTCGCCCCGCAATTGAAATTTCAACCGTTCGGTAATCGAGGTATTCTTGATCGCCGAAAGGTCGACGTTGAACAGGCCGGGGCCAAAGACAATACCGCGCCCCGCATCGCCATAAGTGCCCGTTGCCGGAGTGGTAAACGCTGCGGCGTTGTAAAAGTTGTTAATGGACTGATTGGCTGGGTAGACGCTGACGCCGGAAACCACATCAGGCCTCTGATTCGTGGTGTCGTCGTTTCCCGTCTGACTAATTGGAATGTAAACCGTCGTTGCGATGCCCGATCTTGCCTGGCCAAGCGAAGCAAGTTCCCAGTTACCCACTAGTTTATTCAGGATGCCGCCTGCACTGCCCAAGAAGCGTTGCCCTTGCCCAACCGGCAGTTGATAGACAAGATTAAACGATCCGCTGTGCCGCGCGTCGCCGGAACTGTTGCCTCGTTCTGCCTTCCAATTATTGATGTCCTGAGGCTGGGCGTCAAACAATCCCTGATCGTCCACATCGTCAATGGCGTGTGACCAGGTATAGTTTCCGGAAATCTGAAATCCATTGGCAAAGCGCTTCGTATAGCTGGTCTGAAGGCTGTGATAAATGTTCTGTCCCGTGGCCGTCTCCAGGAAAATGTCGGCAAAGTTTGGATCCGGGCGTGCGCTTATGGCTGGATCGTAAAGATTAATGTCGATATCCCGGCGCAGGTTCAGTCCGTGATTGCCGACATACGCCACCTGAAGATTCGAACTGTTACTCAGTTGGAACTCCGTCGTGAAGTTCCACTGCTGAGCATAAATGTCCGGTTTGTTCCAATTGAAGCCATAGACGGTGGGGGTCGGGGCTGTTCCCTGGTTAGTGTATTGCGTAAGCGGGTAACCGAGAGTTGGAATTTGCGTTTGCAAGAAAGTCGTATTTCCGGGGATGTTGTTAGTGGGAACGTTATATGCCCCGAAGCCAACCGGGTAATCCTGCCAGAAGATTCCATAGCCGGTGCGGATGACCACTTTGGGGGCAGCCTGCCAAGCTATCGCGAAGCGGGGACCGAAGTCATGCGGGTTCGACTTGAACAATGCGCCCCCCGGAGACCCCAGCGTGTTCGTCCGCGTGTCGAAGGTCTGCGCGCGATTTGCCGGATCGTAGGGCGGCGTCTCATAATCCCAGCGCAACCCATAATCCAGAGTGATGGTCGGCTTTAACTGCCAAGTGTCTTGTGCAAACGCGCCCACCTGGTAAGCCCATGTGGCGCTCCCGGGATTTCCCACCGAGGCGCTACCCACCGCCGCCTGATTATTGATGAAATCCTGAGTCGTTGTGTAAGTGAGGGAAGACGTGTCGGTTGAGTAATTATCAATTTGAACGCGATATGCGATCCCGCCCCACTTGAATGTATGGCTGCCCAGTGTATAGCTCATTGAGTCGCTGACCTGATAGCTCGCGTTGATTTCCTTGTAAATTCCGCGCGTTCCCGGGTCGATGGTCAGCGAATTGATGTAAATCTCCGGATACGGTTCCGCGCTGCCGATTGTACTTGCAAACCGTTGCATGCCAACTAGCACCTCATTCAGCAGGTGGGGAGTGAAGATATGCTCCTCGTGGAGGGCAAAGTTTGAAGTGCGGGTTGGAACATCCTGGTGGTCAAGCAAGCCCAACGCGCTCGAGTCCACGCCAAATAAAGGTCCGTTCACATCGCCTTCATTGATGTTGATGCGAAAGAACAGAATGTCTTTGTCACTGAAGTTCTGATCGATTTTGACGCTTCCGGTGTCTTCTTTGACAGCGAGGCTTTGTACTGTTGTATAGTTGTCGACCAACGGATCCGATGTTGTACTCGTGCCGATCGGGTATAGATTCACAATCGGCGCCAGAGCTGGTGATGTAGTCAGAGTTTCCTGCCTGGCAAGTGAGCTTAGCGTGGTGCCGCTGCCGGTCACACCAATTGACTGCCGGGATCCTTCATAGTTCACGAAAAAGAATGTTTTGTTCCTCTTGATGGGGCCGCCCAAATTTCCACCGAAATCGTTGTATCGGAACTGAGCCTGCGGACTGGGTGTGGTGTTGAAGAAGTTTCGCGCATCCAAGAAGTTATTCCGGAAGTAATCAAACGCCGTGCCATGAATCTCATTCGTCCCGCTCTTCGAAGCGATATTTACGAACGATCCGGCCGCGCGGCCATACTGCGCCTGGTAATCCGACGTCTGTACGCGGAACTCCTCGATCGTCTCCTGGCTTCCCGTTAACAGCCGGGAACCGCGTTCGAAGCCATTCGACATGTATGGCTGATCGACTCGTGTTGCGTCCACTCCGTCAATCGAAAACTGATTGTGCACCGTATGCTGTCCGTTGAAAGACATGTCGGCGATAAAGTTGCTGCGCGCCACTGCGCCGGGTGTTTGAAAAGCAAAACGGGCAAAGTCGCGTCCATTAATCGGCAGGTTCGCCACTTGTGAGGTGTCCAGCGTCTCACCCGGCTGAACATCCACGGCTTCCGCCTTGGACGCTACTTCAACGAGTTGGCTCAGAGTGCCCGGTTGCAGCCTAAAATTAAGCGTCGCCGTCTGCGCAACCGAGATCTCGATATTATTCTTCTCAATAATGGCAAAGCCGGTATGCTCCGCCGTAATCTTGTAGGTACCAATCGGAAGATCATTAATGGCGTAGCTGCCGCTGGAATCGGTGTTGATCGTTCTCACCAGTCCCGTTGCCGCGTTTTGGGCGGTTATCTTTGCGTTTGGAACAGACGCGTCGGACGGGTCACTTACCTGTCCAATTAACTTGCCCGCCGTCTGAGCATACAGAACTGAACCCAGGAGTAGAATCAGTACACCTGCTTGAAGTGGAAATCGAATCGCTTGCATAGTTCCTTTCCCGTTGAATCGTTGTTCCAAGGCTCAACGAGGAGCAATCTGGAAGGCCTTCGATGAGTACTAGCGAGCCTGTCAGCCAAGCGGTGCTTGGTCAACACTGGACGGCAATCACCAAGCCTCCGTGCAGGCGTTGCCGGGAGATTACTTAAAAGCGAAGCCTCATTCGCTCTTCGGCTTTCGCTCATAGACAACTTCCCCGTCGGAAATTGTCATATCTACTTTCACGTCTTTCGTTCTTCTTCGAACGGGGATCAGCCTGGCCCGAAGCGAGCCAGAGCGTGGATCCCAGCTCAGGTTCAGAATCCACTCACCCTCAGGAGGGGATCGCGCACAGGCTGAGGCGGCTGCCGACAGCAGCGGAACAAGCGTCGCTGACAAGAGTGCTGCAAACAGCATCAGCATAACTATGCGGCTGCAAACAGTCCGGCTCAAAACACGGGGCATCGGCGCCGTCGGTGCAATTCGGCGCTGAATTACGGTTAGTTTACACTAGATTCCGAATTTTCCAACTAATTTGGTTCTGGCGCTAATTTAGTGCAAACGGAAGCGCGGCTTGACAGGATTGGTAGCTTGGAATCGGGGAGAATACATTGAATGGCAAGGAATTATTGGGGGTCAAGCCTCTTTAACGCCGGGCCATGTGGAGATGGGCGATCACAGCTGGATGGTCACGCCGCGGCCAACCCGAAGGCTGCCAACTGCCCAGATTGTGGAGTGCTATCCACAGCCCGCCACAGCAGCTATGTGCGGTGCTTGAAGGATCTTCCGGTACAAGGTCGAGCTGACAGTGCGCGTCGGGCGCGCTGGCGTTGTCGCAATCGAGGTTGTGTGCGACGGATCTTCTGCCAACGCTTGCAGGAGGTAGCTCCCACGCATGCACGAGAAACCAAGCGCTTCGGCGAAGAGTCGGCGATTGCCTACGCATAGGGCGGTCGTCCGGGCGAGCGACTGAGCCGCCGTCTGGGAATTCCAGTAGTAGGGACACCCTGTTGCGGCGGATCAAACGTTGGGCGCAGTCTCTTGCTCCTTTAGGATCGATTTCCGTCGTTGGGGTGGATGAATGGGCTTGGCGCAAAAGACAGAGTTACGGAACGATTCCGAGGGTGTCCCGGCAATAGTTGAAGGTTGGTGCGGCGGTGGGGGTCGGTTCGTTAGAATCGATTCGCCAAAAACAACCCTTTGAAAGGACACCACCGCCGTGAAGAAACCGTATCATATCGTCAGTCGGGACGAG
>DATBEF010000145.1:0-21595 GCA_036269625.1 Bryobacteraceae bacterium
ATTCCCCAGAACGTCTGCAGATCGAGCAGGTAGTTACTCTGGCCGGACTGCGTGTATTTGAACTCCGACGGCTGCAGCCGCGGGTTGTAGCTGAATACTTGTCCAAGGCCATTGCCGAACGACATCTGTGCAAAACCGCCCAGCGCCGCATAAGCGATCCCCGCTTGACCCGCCGGTTGGCCGCTCTGCCCGGATGGGCCGGTCACGTACGTCCTGCCCCCGCCCAGTAACTGGAACGGCCGGTTCGCGCCATCGTACTTCGCCGTGATCACCCGGCCCGATGGATAGGTCTCCGATGTCAGCGACCCCGCCAGATTATAGGCGGCCAGCAACAACCCCGCCGCAACCTATTTACGAATCCTGTTCTTACGTCGTTTCATCTTGATCTTGATATCGGGCGGAATCCACCACGGGCGAGACCCCCTGCGTGGCTTCCACCCTCGAATTCCCAAAATACAAATCGTTATTAGGATGACCGCCTGAATCAGAGCAAGAATCATACCCCAATCTTCGCGTGTCATTGGGCCGTCTCAAAAAAACAGAAGAGAGCACGCATATCGGAAGGGCGGGTTTCATCCATTACGCTATCCTGGGCGCCGGTGCAGGAGAAACTCTTCCCGCTCACAGCCGTACACCCCATGGATCAGAATTGAGCACCCCCTAATGACAATCCAACGAATGCGCTAGCTTCGCGAGTTTGTCCCTGGGTGCAACAAACGAAGCAGCCGAGGTCTGAAGAAGCTCCCGTTCGGATCCGAGGATAGGCGCGCACGCGTCGTGAAGACGGACCCTGTCTAACAGTGCGAGTGCAAATTCCGAAGGTACTGCCGTGCCAAGACCATAAACTGTTTTTAACACTCTAACCGTCGATTGCGGATGGCCCGCAAGAACTGCATCGAGCGAGGTGCGAAGATCTTGCTGTTCGCGCGAACGTTCAGACCGAACTATGAAATCGAGAGCTGGAGGATTCCTTACGTGATCTTCATAGTTCTGCTCCCCCTCCCACATCCGTTCGATGTAATGCAACACACCGGAAATACAATCGTCCTGGCAAGGTAACTTCAGCAACGCGTCCGCAGCGGCCTTTCTTACCGTTAGCGACAAGTGAGGCTGGAGCAAACCCGCCAGTGCGATACCAACGGTTGGGTGGACGTGCGTCCTTGTTGAAAGGCTTCTCATAGCCTCTCTTTGGGTATCCGGCCAGGTAAATTGGGTCCTGCCCTGAGCAATTTCAAGCAGTAAATTCGTCGCCGTCTCACCAGAATAACCGCCTAGCTCTTGAACCGCGACGCGAGCCTCGCTAGTGCTACGAAAGCCGGATAGGGACCCCCCGGCCTCCGCGTACAGTTCTTTCATGCGCGCTTCCCTCCGAACGTACACCATATATCCGGTTGCGCTGATCGAAAGGGCTACGAGTGCGACGACTCTGAGTGTCGGGCGCCACCGCAAGCGCGAAAACAAGTGGCGGTTGATCGCTTCCGGAGGATGAACTCTAATCATGATGGCTCGCTAATGACATGCGCCTGCGATTCCCTGTTGACAATCGCCTGCATCGGTCAAAAAATTTAATCGCTGACTCCGGCTCTCGACGGAATTCCCTCCCGAGACCGCATTCTGCAGAGCAGCGCCCACTATAGATGCCCGCCTCCCAAGTTCCTTTTTTACCGCGCCCTGGACCGCCCCCTGCACTGCCGCAAAGGGAATATTTTCAATAGCAGCTAAAATCGAGCCGAGCTGAGTAGGCGATAGGCTCGATAACGCTCCAGTGTTGATCGCGACTAAATCGATTTTGGGCTCGGGAGCGAATCCCGGGAGAGGAACCAATCTGGTCGTAGAGGGAGGAGGATTTCTGCTAATGAAGCTAGCCGAGTGATCAATACCCGCAGTGATCGATGCCTTCCCGTCAGCGTCAAACGAGAGACCAAGCTTGAATCCGCCATAAACCTCCCGAAAAGTCTCCAAGCAGCCGAAAGTACATCCGCCTTCGGCCGAGTTCTGAGTTGGATACCAGAACGGCGAACCCGAACTATCTTTGACGTTCTCATGCTGGAATGAGAACATGCTAATGAGCGCCGCCGAAAAATCCAAGCGAGTGCCGGTCTCGGCATATGCGGTTGCCGAAAAAGTACCGAGCAATAAAGCCTTTTGGGGAGCAGCGCCCGTAGGATCGATGTCTGTCATTGGATTCGCGAGACTATACCCATATCCGTTCCAACTCTGCGGGTCAATTGGGTCCACCCCAGCATTCTCCGGGTCCGCACTTGCAAACCTCCCCAGCACACTCCCGTAGTATCTTGCCCCAAAATAATCCAGCCCGCTCTCCGAATCCCGTTCCTTCGAAGTAAATTTCTGCGTAACCAGGTCGCTCGCGCCCCACACACTCGTTCGTCCGCCCACGCCCGCCGCAATCTCCTCGCCGAACGGCAGATAATCGTGCCGCGACACCACGTTATCGCTCTGATCCGTAACCAGCCGCGTCGAGCCCAGATGATCCCAACTCAAATAACACGTCGTGCACGGCGGCACAGCCGGCGGCGCGCTGTCGTACTCGGCGGCCAACTCACCCGCGGCGTCGTAAACGTACGTGGTGCTTGCGCCGTTGATCGACCGCATCACGCGCTTGCCGTCGCCGTCATAAGAATACGTCGCCTGCATGCCCGGATTCGTGTTCGAAACCCCGATCTGCCGGCTCTCGGCATCGTACGTCATCGCGTTCACGCCAAAGGTGGTCTGGTTCCCCGATGCGTCATATCCCGCATTCACTGTCAATTGATTATTGGCGTTGTAGCCGTTGCTGCCGGTAGGCGTCAACGAACTGGGCGTGATCCCCGTCGCGCCAGTCACCCACATGTTGCCGTATGGGTCGTAACCAAAACTTCGCGACCAATTGTTATCGTTCGCCGCAATCAACCGGTTCACGCCATCGTAGTTGTAACCGGTGTACGTGTTGATCATGATCGAGAGATTCGGACCGTTGTTGGTACCCTCCAGCACGCTCTGCAGATTCCCATTATTGCTCTCATTCTGCGTCGCATTCATTCCCCAGAACGTCTGCAGATCGAGCAGGTAGTTACTCTGGCCGGACTGCGTGTATTTGAACTCCGACGGCTGCAGCCGCGGGTTATAGCTGAATACTTGTCCAAGGCCGTTGCCGAACGACATCTGCGCAAAACCGCCCTGCGGCGCATAGGCAATTCCCGCTTGACCAGCCGGCTGGCCGCTCTGCCCGGACGGGCCGGTCACGTAGGTCTTGCCCCCGCCCAGTAACTGGAACGGCCGGTTCGCGCCATCGTACTTCGTCGTGATCACCCGGCCCGAAGGATAGGTCTCCGATGTCAGCGACCCCGCCAGATTATAGCCGTAGCCAAAGCTGTAGGCAGTTCCCGCCGTGCTCTGCGTACTCGCCGTGATCCGCCCCAGCGCGTCGTAGCTGTAACTGGCCGATGACGTCGAGGTCTGCTCTAACGCGAGCCGCCCAATCCCATCGTTTCCCGTGTCATACGTGTAGGAAACCGCCGGCGTGGACGCCAGCCGGTTGGCCTGCTGAATGTGGGTACAGTCGCCGGTGCTTCCGGCCGTATCGTTGCCCTGGAGATAGACCTTCTGCGTGATCCGGTTCAGCCCGTCATAGGCATAACACACCTGCTGCCCGCGATAGTCGTCGCGCCACATGACGTTGCCGTCCGCATCGTAGCGGTAATTGACCGTCCCGCTTTCCGGATTCACCGCCCACGCCAGCTGCTTCAGCGAATCGTACGCGAAGGTGCGGGTCCGTCCCGACTGGTTCACGCCCTTCAAGTCGTCCAGCGGATCATACGTGTATGTGGTCGTGTAGTTCAGGCTATTCGGATCTTCCACCACCCTGGTCAACCGCCCCGCGCCATCCTCGGTGATGACGCGAACCTTGCCCGCTTCGTCGGTGTATGTGGTCTGGTTGGCGTTATAGGCGGTTGTCCTTATCGTCCCGTCCTGATTGGTCTGGCTCTTGACCCGGTTCAAACCGTCATAGCCGTAAGTCGTCGGGTAATTCAGGCCGTCTCCGGAGCGGGATGGATTCGTCGTGGTCAGAACGCGGCCGCGCGGATCGTATGTTTTGGTAGTCGCGATCGAGGAACTGCCCGTCTCGTACTGGAGCGACTCGCTCAACCGCCCGAAGCCGTCGTACACGGATTCCGTGTGCAGTGCCCGGTCGCCAGTGGCGTTCTGATCGTTGTAAACGTTCACATCCGTGGGACTGCTGTAGACCACGTTGGTCTCCGCTTCCACGCTCGTTCTGTCCGCCCGGCGCGTTTGGGTCATACGGTTCAGCGGATCGTTGTAGACCCACGAAGTCGTAATGCCGTTGGGATCGGTAAACGAAGTGGGTTTGCCCACCGCATAGTCGTTGGCGATGGTGGCGGTCTGGCTCAACGCATTCTTGATCGAAGTAATCAGCGAATAATGGTTGCCGCTATCGGCGTAGCCGTAGTTTGTGACGTTCAACTTCGGGTCCGTCACGGAGAGCAGGTTGCCCGCAACGTCATGCGTGTATTGCGTCGTGAGCCAGGAGCCATTTCCCGAGTTCAGCCACTGTTGGCGCGAGGTTAAGTTGCCGCACACATTGCTTACGGCGCAAGCGCTCGCGGTATCGTATTGCACGATGCCGCTCTCGGTTGCGGGAGTCGATCCGTCGTAACCGAACTTGGTATCGGAAAATAGATCCCCTGATCCGTCGAAAACCTTCGTTTCCGAGGGGAGGTTCAAGATGTTCTGGGATAGGTGGCTCGTGTTAAAAACGGTGTTCGTATGGCGCAGAATTGAACCGGCGCCGCCTGATCCCCAGTCCGATTCGTACGTGTCAGTTCGGTTGTTATACAGGTCGTAAGCGTAACTGTTCTGCTGTACGGAGCCGTTCTCGGTAGTGGTTTCGGAAATCAGTTGGGGATCGTGCGGCGGCTCATATCCATTCCATTGCGACGCTAGGAACCAGCATGTATTGTCCCCCGTGCAACTCCGCTGCTGCCAGTTATTGGCGACCTCGCGAAGCAAGGTGCTGCCGCCGGCATCGTAGTATTTGACGTCCTGATCTTTCCCGTCGAGATACGAATTGTCCAACGTTGGGTCAAACGGAATGGCCAAGGTTATTGGGACGTTATGCGCCTCCGACCCGACTATATTCCCGGCGCTGTCGTAGTCCGTTGACGTCTCCCCTGTCCCTGCATAGCTGGTTTTCTTGTAGTAGCTCCCCCTCGCATCGGTCGAATGCAGGTACTCGCGCCGCTCGTTAATCGAGCGGTAGAGATTATAGAGCATTGGCCCTGCATTTCCAGCCCCGTCCGATCCGGCCGACTGGGAGGTAAGGCCGCCCCCGAAGTCATACTCTACCGCGCCGCCAGTGGGCAGCACAATGCGAGCGACACTACCATAACTGTCGTACTGGAAATGATAAGAGCTCCCATCGGCCAAATCGATTTCGGAAATCAAGCTGTTGGGATCGTAGTCTCCTGTAACGCACTGGATGTTCGGCTGACATTGAGGAAGTACGCCGCCCCAAAGGTTGGTCATTTGCTCGAGTTGCTGATCCGAGCGCAGAAGATTGTGCAGATAATCGTAGTAAATCCGGATCTGGGTTGGATTGCCGGACTGGTTCGTGTATGAAGCGGATGGCGGGTAAGAGACAGAGTCATAGAATCGGCCGCTGCTATCCGTTCCGCTGCCAATCGTATAGACGTTTCCCGCTGAATCGGTAATGGCCCCGTTGTTTAACGTAATGTAATTTCCGTTCCGGTCTTCAATCTTTGTTACGTAGCCATTGGCGATCGTGTAAGTGGTTCCATCGCGGGTCACCATAGTTCCGGAAACCGCGTACCCTCCGGTTGGCGGTTGACAAGCCACGACATCGGTGATTGGAGCCGAACTTCCAGTAGCGGTAAACACGGCCGAGGTGCCGTCGCGCGTAACAAACACGTTCCCGCGCGAATACGGAGGCGCGGTCATCGCCGACTGCGGCATCGGCTCGCCGCCCGTCTGCTGGTCGACAAACTCCGTCTCAGTTCCGTCCGGAGCAATATATGTAAGTCGTGTTACCCCATGTTGCCAAGTGTATTGCGAATGGTTATACGGATTCTGATAACATGCATACGCAGCCGAACGAGCCAGCATGCGTCCCTGTCCAAGCATCGGCTCAATTCCGTCCCAAAACGTATCGTACGGAGTGTAGACGTAAGAGTACCCGCACGGTACGTTGCCACAGATTCCATTTACATAGGGAACTGCCAACACGCGCCAGTTGTGCGTAAAGTCGGGCTGAATTACTGTCGATGCCAGCCCCCTGCCGCCAATCTTCAAAAGAGGAAAACGAAAGCTCATGGTCGGCGTGCCGTAATTGACGCTATCGAAGCCGCTTAGAATATACGAACCCGCTGGCGTGCCGGGTGCAATCGACGACGGCGTAAAGGCGCTGGTGATCGTCGTCGTCCCGGAGAAGGGCTCGGGCGGAGACGATTGGGCATGGAGCCCAAATGTCACAATCCCAAAGAGAAAAAGTAATCGTCGGCTCATGGCGAAGCTCCTCTATTGCCCCGTAATCGTAATTGCGACTTTCCACTTCGGGTGATTCGGAAATACCAGTTGATAGCTGCCGGGAACGAGATCCAGGACAGCGTAGTCCAGGCGTTGCGTCGCCGTCGAGGTGAGCGTCGCAAACACAGACGACAGGATGCCGAGCAAGGTCGTGCTTTCGACATAGAACGTGTCGTTGGTAAACCCCGAGTGATTCTCAATCAGAAGCATGAACGGCCCCTTCGGCCGCGTGATGGAGGCCGGATAGGGCCCAAATCTCGAGATGACGATCGGCTGATGCGGGAAATTGACAACAGTAGAGGCCGTCGTAGCCTGAGATGTGCCCCCGTTACGCTCCGGAGCCTGCGGCCCCGCTGTCAGCGTCGATTGAAGCGCAAGCCCAAGGGCTAGGTAGCAGGCGCCTTTCGATACCACGTTCTTCCAAATCAAGTTGCTCTCCTTGTGAAAACGCAATTGAACTCAGATCGCCGCCGGTAGCCGCGAATATCAACGAATCGCGATAGGCGGATGCAGTTTGGTGATGGCAGCCGGTTTGGTGATCTCAGGGATTAGTCACGGTAAAGTTCAGCACACTTGCCGGCAATCCCGCGACATACCACTGCTCGCTATAAGACCCCGCAGTGTTTTCAACGCCAGTGAGAACAAGGGTCCCGCCTGTATTGGTAGACCACAAGTTGGACAACGAGCCGCCGTTTACAGTCACCCCCACCACCTGATTTCCAGCCGTCGCTCCCGCCGAAATCGTGAGCGAGAAGGAATTGCCAACATGGAAATTGGGGGACATCTGCGGGTTTGTGGTGTTTGTCAAGGTTACAGTCGGCGTGGAGATTACAAAAAAAGTCAACACGCCCACTTCGTTATTACCGACATACCAGACCTCGCTATAAGTTCCGGTCGTAGTCTCGTTTCCCGTTCCGCTCCAGGCGCCGCTCACGTCCGTGGTGGCTACTTGGGACCGCGACCCGCCATTTAGACTAACGTAGACAGCCGTATTGGGACTAGCTCCGGACACCGAGATGGTAAAGTTGTCGCCCGTCTCGAAGTTGGCGCTATTGAGGAAATTCGCAGACGGATGCGTGTTATTGACCAGTGTTACCGAGGGATTCTCAATCGCGATCAGGCGACCGTTCAACCGGATATACTCCCGCGCCAAATTGACCGTCTGCGATTGCAAACGGAACGCCAGCCCGCCTGAAAACAACAAAAAGACCCCTACGCCCGCGGCCGATAACCGCGCGCGGAAAGGGGCTCGTTTCCCTGGAAACATTCGCCACCTACTGGTATTTGTGTTAACTGTGAAACTACTGAGTTCTAGTTTTAAGCGGCTTTTATAGGAAATTCAACAGAAATACCCACAAATATCGCGGATCTAGTATGAGTACTTACAATCGGCCGAGAACGCGCCGCGAACGATTCCGTGCCGTGCGACACAGTTGTCCGCAGGGGGGTCTGCAGGAACTCATGCACAATAAAGAAACATGTCTTGTGTGACACCCACGTCCGCTGAATCTCTCGCTTCTGCGCTGCGGGAAGCGGCTGCGGCCCGAAGAAGCATATCTGTTTTCGGCAATGACAGCAAGCGACTCGGCGGCGGTCCCGTTTTGCCCACCGACATCAGCATCTCCACCGCAAGCTTGCGGCGCGTGCTGCAGTACGAGCCTCGAGATCTGACCATCAGTGTCGAAGCGGGCATGCCGTTTGCGGAATTGCAGGCTCTGTTGGCTAAGAATGGACAGATGATCGCGCTCGATCCTCCGTTCTCCTCGCGTGCAACCATTGGCGGTGTTGTGGCCGCAAATGCCAGCGGGCCCATGCGGCGCGGCTATGGAACTGCCCGCGATCTCGTCATCGGCATGAGCTTCGCCATGCTCGACGGGCGCGTGGTGAAGACCGGCGGCATGGTGGTCAAGAACGTTGCGGGCCTGGACATGGGCAAACTGTTGATCGGCAGTTTTGGCACGTTGGCCGTGATGACCAACATCAACTTCCGCCTGCATTCCCTTCCCGCCGCCTGCCGAACGTATCTTTTCTCTTACCCGGCCCTCGCCGCCGCCATTGAACGCCGAGACAAAATTCTAAAAAGTGTCTTGCAGCCGGTCGCGCTCGATTTGATTTCGCCAACCGCCGCGGCCCGCTTCGATCGCCGCGGTCATATATTAGCGTTGCGAGCAACCGGCAGCCCAGCGGTGCTCGCGCGCTACTCGCGAGACTTGAGCGATGCCGAAGAATTGACCGAAGAAAAAGAGACCGAGTTCTGGCAATCCGTTCGCGAATTCACGCCAGATTTCCTGCTCCGGCAGCACGAAGGAGTTGTGCTCCGTGTGTCCACAACGTTGAAAGATCTCCCTCTCCTCGTTTCGCTCGTACCGGGCGCGTGTATCTCGCGCGCCGCTTCCGGCATCACCTACGTGTATCTGTCGTCGTGGCAAGGCGGCGCTTCCCTCTGGAAAGTGGCCGCGGAACGTAAATGGATAATTACGGCCGAGTTCGCGCCCAACGACATTCGCCGGAGCGCCTCGCTGTGGCAACTTCCGAAGTCCGAGCCCGGCGCGGCGACATTTGCCATGATGGAGAAGGTTAAGCACATGTTCGATCCGGACAATTTGTTAAACCGTCTGCGTCTCTATGGTCGAATCTAGTCTCCTTCCCGTATTGCATGAAACGTCCGAGGGGCCCGTGCAGGCCGATCTCGACAAGTGCGTCCATTGCGGCCTCTGCCTGAATGCGTGCCCCACCTACCGCGAATTGGGCGTCGAGATGGATTCACCGCGCGGGCGAATTTATCAGATGAATCAGGTGGCCAACGGCGCGCCGATTACCGATTCGTACATTCAGCACATCAACCTCTGCCTGGCATGCCGCGGCTGTGAAACGGCCTGTCCGTCCGGTGTGCCGTATGGGCGATTAATTGAAGCGGCACGGGCCGAGCTGGAGGCGCGCCGCAAACCTTCATTCCTGACTCGCGCGTTCAAAAGTTTCGTATTCCACAAATTCCTGCCTTCCCGCACCGCGTTGCAGATGGCTGGCGCGGGCCTGTTCCTCTATCAGGCATCCGGGATGCAGCGGCTTCTGCGGGCAACCGGTTTGTTGAAGCTGTTCGGCAAGCTCGGCAATTTAGAGGCGCTATCTCCCAATGCGGAAGCTCCGTTCTTCTTTTCTAAAATCGGCAAAACGTTTCCGGCAGAAGGGGAGCGCCGCTACCGAGTGGCATTTCTCGCCGGATGCATAGCGAACGTGGCCTTCGCGCGCATGAATGAGGCGACAGTTCGCGTTTTGCAGAAGAACGGTTGTGAAGTTGAGATCCCCGGCGCGCAAAACTGCTGCGGAGCGCTGCACGTGCACTCGGGCCTGAAGGATGAAGCGCGGCAATTGGCGCGGAGCAATATCGATGCGGTGCTCGATGGCGGCTTCGATGCGATCATCACCAACGCAGCCGGCTGTGGATCGACGCTCAAGGAGTACGATGAGCTGCTCGAACATGATCCTCTCTATCGCGAAAAGGCGATCCGGTTTAAAGCTCTGATGAAAGACATCACCGAGTTCCTGGCTTCGATTGACCTCAATCCGGAGATGGGCCAGGTCAATGCGATCGCGACGTATCAGGATTCCTGCCATCTCGCACACGGACAAAAGATCAAGCTGGCCCCGCGGCAGCTCCTTCGCGCGATTCCCGGCCTGACCTTCCGCGAAATGCCGATGGCCGATCTATGCTGTGGCAGTGCCGGGATCTACAACATCACAGAGAATGAAATGGCGATGGAGATCCTCGAACACAAGATGGCCTATGTCGAAGGAACTCAGGCAAACCTCATCGTAACGGCCAATCCCGGCTGCATGCTGCAGCTTGCCGCGGGCGCGCGCCTCTACGGTAAAGGCGAGCGCGTGCTGCATGTTGTACAGGTGCTCGACGAGGCATATCGCCGCTACCAGCCGCCGGAATTAGGCGGTTGATTCAGGTTTTATGGCGATCTTCCGGCAGCGTTTCGCAATCGAGTCTCTGTTCCCGATGGACGACGCATGGAAGAGACTGCTGGCGGCGACCAAGACCGACCGGCCGACGTGCGCCGGCTGCGGGCACATATTAGATGGGAAGGTGGCGCGCTTCTGCTCGAGTTGCGGCCAGCCGGTGAGCCCGCAAGCGAGCCTGCCGAAACCCTGGCTGTTGCGCGCCTTTTCCTCCCGGAAAGGGTTCGAGTTCGAGGGCTGCGTCTCGCAGCAGGAATTTCGGATCAGCCGCATCATCTCTTATCGCAATTCGTGTATTCCTATCATCAGCGGACGATTCGAGCCGTTCGGCGCGGGGACGAGAATCGTCATCGAAATGGCAATGCACCCGCTGGGATATGTGTTTCTGGTTCCCGGAATGGGGCTTTCGTTCCTGGTGCCCGTAATGATTCTCGCCGGCGGCAACGCTCCATCGTCCGCCTTTTTCGCCATTCTGCCTTTCGCGGCGCCATGCTTCATCGGAGGATTGTGTTGGTTCGTTTTTGCAGCGGAAGCGGGCGTGGCTCGTGAGGCGTTGAGCCGAATTTGGGGCATCGCTTCACCAAGCACCGATGTCTTGACAACTCGGTAACCTGCGGCAACTCGTGTCTGTGCGACGCGACCGGAACCCTCCCACAGTTCCGCGCGCTAAAGCCTGTGATTCATCTCTACTACGGTTAAAGTGATTGCGATAAGGAACAAAATTCCGCCAACCAGTCCGATCAGAGCGAGAGCGCCAAATTCGGCTTCGTAGTACGGCCCGTGGTCATGGCGATACATCCACAATCCTCCTGCAACAACGATGCCCATCATAGGGAGGCTGATTCCGCCCATTATCGCGGCCTGGGTCAGGCGCGGCATTGGTGTCTTGCGGGGCGGTACTAGCGATTCTTGAACTGGAAGCTTCACACCCTTCCTCTCCGCCATCAATTGCGCGACCGTTGGCGGCGACGGAGAGTTGTCATTGCTAAGCGTGTGGACATGGCCGCCCACCCGGAATCGGCAGGAACCCCCGTTGCAGGTGATGTCCCCGATATCCTCCCATTTGAAGCGCTGCTCTGGCAGGAGTACACACGTGAGCCCTTTCTTTCTCAGCAAATGCAGCCTCACTCCGTCCGGCCGGATAGCCACAAAAGCTTGAGAAAACGCCCGCCCCGCCTTGTACACTTTAAGCGCGAGGAACGCCCCTATCACGGCATACCAAGCAGAGCTTGCAAAGACTATGATCCTGTGCCCCCATCCAGACTGGCCCGCTGCGTCGTCCAAGCTGAGCACCACAATCATCACTGCCATCAAGGACAACACCGACCCGCCGATGTAATACCCACGGACGCGCTCCCGGTCGTACCGGACAATGCTCTCATCTCCCGATCTCACGACCATCCGCCGATTGTATGTTATTCATCTCCTTCTTCGCGGTTGCCTTTGCCAGCGCGACAGGCGCGCCCTATATGGATTCGCAGTAATGATGATGGAGTGTTGATCTCAACTACAGAAGCAGGCGGCTTCTACGTGTCGAGCATTGCTTGAGTGAGAAACGATACGCCGGCCGTGATCGGAGTATAGTTATTGTTTTCAGAGCCGTTCGCACGAAAGCATCCACTGGTTCAAGCTATGAGAAAACCTTTGCCAAAAGAAAGCGAGTTCCCGCAGATTCTCGCGCACGGCAGAACGTCGCAGGGTGTTGCGTTCCAGTTGCGTAGGGATGCGATGGGCACTCTCGACGTGCCGGGGCTCGATATGGCGCTGATCAGCATTCACGTCGGAGCACCGGCAAAGATGGAGTGCCGAAGAGATGGAAAGCAGTATAGCGGAACGGCGGTGCACGGCGACATCGACATCATTCCGGTGCAGACGCCCAGTCGCTGGGAGATGCACGACGACAATGACATGGCGCTGCTGATGAGTCTGCCGCATACGCTGCTGTTGAGCGTTGCCGAAGATTGCGGGCTGGACCCTGCGCGTGTTGAGATTCGCAACCGTTTTCAGATTCGCGATCCAGAGTTGGAGTCGCTGAGCTGGGCGGTGAAGCGCGAGATCGAATCCGAATTTTCATCGGGACGGCTTTATCTGGATGGCTTGGCGTTGGCGCTGTCTTCACGGCTGCTGGCGCAGCACAGTTCGCAGGCGAAACCTCGCGTCGAACGCATCGACGGGTTGAGCGGACGCAGGCTGAAACAAGTGCTCTCGTTCATTGAGGAACGAATTGCCGATGATTTATCCCTCGAACAGATTGCTCGGGCTACCGGGATGAGCGCCTCGCATATGAAGATGCAATTCCGGGCCGCAATAGGCGTTCCCTTGCACCGGTACGTGATGCAACGCCGCGTGGAAAGAGCTAAGACACTGCTGTCTAACGACGGTCTATCGATGGCTGAGGTGGCGGCGGCAGCAGGTTTTGCCCACCAGAGCCACTTGGCGCGGCACATGCGGCGCGCGTTGGGAGTGCCTCCGCGAGCGATGAAGCGCATGCTTGCCGAACTGCCTGAGACGCGCTGATTTTTTCAGCCAATTGTGCTCAAACGCGCCGGAATATGCGCGCACCCACAGCCTTGAACCCGCGAGACTCACATATGTGAGACGCAGAGAATTTTTACAACAGACAGCGGCGTTGATACCGGTCTCGGCGTTTAGTTCACCTGTCACTGCCGGGCAATACGAAGCGATCGACTCCGCTTGGTACCAGCGCGAACGACGCTTTGCCGAGCTTCCGGTGGGCCGGGTAGCGTATGTGGAAGCCGGCCGCGGACCGGTTGCACTCTTCGTGCATGGTTATCCGTTAAACGGCTACCAATGGCGAGGGGCCATCGAGAGGCTGAGGGCCCATCGCCGGTGCCTTGCGCCGGACGTGTTGGGCATGGGGTACACGCAGACACCGCGGGAACAGAAGATATCGCCCGAAACACAGGCAGAGATGTTGAGCATGCTGCTCGATGCCCTGCATGCCGAGACGGTCGATCTGGTGGCGAACGATAGCGGCGGCCTGGTGGCGCAACTATTTCTGGCGAGGTATCCGAGGCGAGTGCGGACGCTGCTGTTGACCAATTGCGACGTGGACGAGAACAACCCTCCGCCGCAATTTCAGCCATTAATCGAATTGGCAAAGAAAGGTACTCTGGTCGACCGGTTTATCGTTCCTCAACTCGCAGATAAGGCAGTGGCGCGCTCGCCGAAAGGCATGGGCGGGCTGGCATACACGTATCCGGAGCAGCTCAGTGATGAAGCGATCGAAATGTACTTTCGGCCTATCGTCGAGACTCCGTTGAAGAAGGCGCAGATGGAGCAATATGCGATTTCGATGGGATCGAATGTCCTGGTCGCGATTCGCGAAGACCTGCGCCGCTGGCGTGGTTCGGCGCGCATGGTCTGGGGCATGAAAGATACGTTGTTCGGCGTGCAGTGGGCAGAGTGGCTCGACCGGACCTTTTCGGGCTCGCTCGGCGTGAGAAGAGTCGAAGGCGCAAATCTGTTCTTTCCGGAGGAGATGCCGGACTTGATCGCAGAAGAAGCAATAAAATTGTGGTCGATTTAGACGCATGGCTGGAGGGCGGCGCGAACAAGCTTCTCTTACAGCAGTTAGCAAAACGGCCGAGGCATCGGCATGGATGAAAGCACTTGAAAGAGGACAAACCAATGATTTCTGAAGTAATGAAGATTTCGAAACACGGCGTGATGACGCCCTCGGGCAACATCAGTTACATCGAAGCGGGCGATGGACCCGTCGCGCTATTCGTACACGGCGTACTGCTGAACGGACAGCTATGGCGTCATCAACTGGAAGAACTATCCAGCGTCCGCCGCTGCATCGCGCTGGACTTGTTGGCGCATGGTGACACGGAGATAACAAACCACCAGGACCTTTCCGTAACTGCCAATGCGAATATGCTGCGGGAGTTTCTGGACGCCTTAGGGATCGATCAGGTGGACTTAGTGGGGAACGACAGCGGCGGGGGTATCGCGCAGATCTTTGCTGCGCTGCATCCGTCGCGTGTGCGAACTCTGACGCTCACCGATTGCGATACGCATGACAATTGGCCGCCTGAAGCGTTTAAGCCTTTCCTAGCGATGGCCGCGGCGGGCGGGTTGCGCGGCGCACTCGATGCAATGCTGGCCGACAAGAACTTCTATCGTTCCCCGCAGGCGCTCGGTCCGGCATATGAACATCCGGAACGGCTGGATGACGAGACCATCGAGGGCTACTTGCGGCCGCTGGTGCGCAGTGAAGAAAGGACTGCGCAGTTCGGACGTTTTCTCGCCGCGTTCGATTGCAAGCACACGCTGGCGATCGAAGATCAATTGCGAAAGCTGCAGACGCCTACGCTGATCGTCTGGGGTACGGACGATGTTTATTTTGATGTGCGATGGTCGCGGTGGCTGGCCGAAACGATTCCAGGTACGCGCAGACGTGTCGAACTTCAGGGTGCACGGATTTTCTTCCCCGAAGAACGCGCGTCGGAGTTTAATGCCGAACTGCGTACTCACTGGCTGACGGCGTAGCGTCACTCCGGCGGGTAATACGGGACACAGACATTGGAAAAACGCATCTGCTCACGGCGCTGTGTGTGGCTGCCTGCCGGCAGAAGCGGCGCGTACGTTTCACCACGGCTACGGGCTTGATCAATGAACTGGTGGAGGCGCAGCATCAGCACATGTTGGGGCGTGCGCTCAAGCGATGGTCGCGTTATGACGTAGCCGCTATTGATGAAGTCGGCTATGTGCCCATCGCGGAAGTGGGTGCCGAATACTCTCCCTTGTTCGACTCGGATGACCATGCGCTGACCATCGATACCGGCAGCCTTTCCGGCTTCTGCATGTCTTCGGTCATGCGTTGTCGAAGGGATGTCATGGTAAGACTCCTTGAGATGGAATGTGCTGCAAGCAGCCCATCCATCCCTTTCGAAACAGAATCCTGAGCGGTTTAACTTGGTGACCGGGTGCGAGCCTTAAATCAACATGCACGGTTCGTATCTCGTCGTCCGCAGGTATCCCTATGAAGAGCCCTTTCACATGCAGCTCGAATTCTCCGTCTCAAACGGGCTATTCTCTGGAACAACTGATATCTATTGCAATGTAGGCGACCTCAAGGAGATCGGAAATCGTTTGAAGAGCTTTCCAACTCGACTGGGCGACGAGTTCCGATACGAATACGGGTCGGAAGATCCTGCCCGGCGTCATTACCGGTACTTTCTGCTTCGGGCTTACACGATCGACAACGCGGGACACTGCGCACTACAGGTCAAAATGAACAACAACACACGGGAACCGCACGAGGGCACATGCACCCTCTCGATCAAAGCTGAAGCGGCAGCTTTAAACCGACTTGGCTCCCTTTTCCTAACGTTCAGTCAACTGGAACATCTCGAGTTTCATTGGAATCTAGAAGATCAAGAGTTGTTCGAATACCACGAGTCCCCCTGATTCAGGCGCGAATCGCTACCATCACGCTTAGCGTTCGAAATTCCAATACCCTCGAACATATCGGATACCGCGCAGCGGTTTAGTCCAAAGGACGTTATGTTGGGGTCTTCGCGGTTTACATCGTTTTGAAATCCAGCTGGCGAAATGCGAGCGTCTCCATGAGAGATTCCTCTGATTCAAACAGTGAGTAGGCGTTCAAGTTGTAAGCATCCAACAGTCTCAAGGCCTTCACGCGCTCCGTCGATGGAATGATGAATTTCCAGAGTAGGTCTTGATTGAGCTGGTTGCGAGAAAATACACCCTCATGCGGAAAAACTGCCACTCCTTGTTCTGAAAAGCCAAGCAAATCGTGTAGGTGCTTTGCTGGAGAAAATGCCGTCTGTGAGTCTGCACGTATGGACCTAAAGTGTGTTGTATTGGTAGTAATCGGAACAGACTGCGCGCCTGTCGACTAATCGACATAAATTAGGACATGACCGTCACACAGCAAAGGTGCGTTCTAGGAGTGGTGCGGCGTGGGAAGGCAAGCGAAGGTCGGAAACCATGACGCCCGAGGAGCGCATCGCGTCCGCTCGAAAGGCCGCGGCGAAAAGCGCCGAATTGCGAAGCAAGAAGGCTAAGAATGCCGCGACAAGAAGCGCTATGGGTTCGGACCGCACAAGTATGAGGCCTAACTGGTTTGGCCGAGCGACGCCGTTATGTGCGGGGTTGGGGACACTGCTCCTCACCTTCTACGGCTGTGACTTCAGAGAAGAGTCACGCAGATCGGCAAATGCAAGCTCCGATAAGACCTCTACTGCCCGGATAATGGTAAGCAACAAAGCCACGCCAGTCGTCTTCGATTTCAAACCTCTGCTACGGGCAGACGGACAAAAGGCGATCAAGGAACTTGCGGGACGGCCTCAGAGCCGCGAACTTTGTTGTTCGACCGACAACGAGCCTAAATTTGGATTGAGCATTACAAGTGGGCGAAGTTGAATATAACCCTCTGGGCGGGGTGGAAGAAATTAGCTATACCTTTTTGCTCGGCGGCGAGGTCACATCCAAGAGCATTTGGCCGCATTCCCCAAGAGAGGGTTTGGAAATGGTCGGCTTACAGGCGACCTCTGAGCCCGGGAAAGTGGGTGGGTTCTATCGATGGTGTCCGACCTGTACTCCAGACTCGCCACCTCTGATCTGCTGCAATACGCAGTTCCACGACGTGACCGTCTGGGTTCAAGGCGGAAACATTTCCGCAATACAGGTTAGTGGAAAGGCCCTGAACGGGGAGCCTCAATAGCCGCAGACGCGCGATCGCCGGGAGCATCCGTCCTGGGTTGTCGCTAGATACCGTTCCGTCGTTTGGACAGAAGCATGACCCAGAGACAGGATCTGCTGCAGATCTGATCCGTTCTTCTTGCACAGCTTGGCCCAAGGACGCCGAGCATCATGCGGTGCCAGGCATTTGAAGCGCAAACGCCACCGCCTGCGCCAAGCTTTAGGCATTGGAAATGATGTCACACAACCACCGGACGGCGCCGCCCAATATGAGTGGCTTGTTCGAACGCGAACGCCAACTGCAGCACACCCCAATCGTCATGATCTCGGCCAACGATCTGAACTCCAATAGGGAGCCCGGTGGCTGAGAATGCGCAAGGGACCGAGATGGCGGGATTACCGGTCACCGAGATGTAGTACGCGGACTTCATCCAAGCGATGTAGTTTTCCATCTTGACTCCCGCTATCTCGACTGGATAATGGACGTTTACATCAAACGGAAGCACCTGATTAACGGGCAAAATGAAGAAGTCGTACTCCCCCTTGAATCCGCACAGGCGCTGATACAAATCAGTCCGCTTCGCTTCGATACGCGAAAGATAAGGGCCCGTCAGTTTGCGCCCTTCTTCAACGTGCCAATGAATGTATTCATTCAGCTGGTCGCCGTGCGTAGCGAGTAAATCGCCGAAAGAAAGTTCGGTTGACCAGTGCCGCCAGGCCAGGAAACATTCGTTTGCATCGCGAAAGTCAGGTTCCGCATCCTCGACCACGCACCCCAGCGACTCGAATACCTTCCTCTGCGCTTGCACCGCGTGTTTCACCTCCGGTTCCCAGGGCAGCCCAAGATCCTGAAACATCGCTACCCGAACACCTTTAAAGCTCCTTTCGAGCGGCTGCGCAAACTGCGTACCCAGCTGATCGATCGAGATCGGCGAGTGGTGATCGAAACCCGCCAGCACGCTCAAGAAATACGCACAATCGGCGACGTTACGGGCCACCGGCCCAGGTACCGACAGCGTGAACCAGCCTAAGTGCGTCGGCACATTGGAAACGCGTCCCGGTGACGTGCGTATACCGACAACATTGCAAAAGTTGGGAGGATTCCGTAGCGAGCCGCCCATATCACTGCCATCGGCGAGCGGGACCATTCCGCAAGCCACCGCCACCGCCCCGCCGCCAGTGCTTCCGCCGCACGTTTTGCTCGGGTCGTAAGGGTTGCGCGTTGGACCAAAAACCGTATTGAACGTTTGAGAGCCCAAGCCGAATTCCGGAACGTTTGTCTTGCCAATCACAATCGCCCCGGCGTTTTTCTCGCGTTGGACAACCCGGCAATCAAAATCCGGTACGTTGTCCTTATGCAGCGGCGAGCCAAACGTCGTGCGTATGCCGCTTGTTTCGTGCAAATCTTTCACAGCCACCGGCAGGCCATGTAACGCGCCCAGCGATCGCCCCGCCGCCAGCGCTTCGTCTGCCGCCGCAGCCTGCGCCATCAGCTGCTCCTCAGGAACCAGCGTGACAATCGAGTTGACCGTCGGATTCACGCGTTTGATTTGCTTCAAGTGCGCTTGCATGATCTCCCGTGCCGAAATCTTCTTTTGCCGTTGCGCATCCAGAAGATCCACAGCCCGCATAAAACAAATTTCGTCGGAAGAATCGGTTTTTGTCTCTTGCGCCATTCCCAACGCCGGAATTGTTACAGCCGATAGGGCTGCGCCCGTTCCGATCTTGAGAGTATCGCGACGCGTCATCTTGCTATGATTCCACAGCCGGCCGAGGCACACGTTCTCAGGCGATTCGGCACGCACACCGATCCTCAGCGCCGCTTGAATCCTTAACAGCGCCTATCACTCCGCTCATATCCACTTGGGCCCTAAGCGGCCGCAAAGCAAAAATTGAAGGCAATGCCGGGAACGCAATCGCGCACGACGGGATTAGCGCGTTCAAAAAATGCGCAAGGCGCATGATCTGCCTCCTTAACGGGACTTCCTGCCGGGAACTCAGGTTTGAGTTTTGCTACTGATATATCAAAACTCCGGGCTGTAGACTTGCGATTTTTGTGACAAGGATTATCGACTGGGTGGAAGCGGGCGAAGAGTCTCGCGAATAGGTGAAGATATATTCCTAGCAGATGTTTACGTTGATCCGCCAGAGTTGGAACTCCTGGAAACGTGATAAGGGCCTAGCCTTTGTCGCCGTTGTTGCGCTCGCGACCGGTATCGGTTGTGCCACCGCCATATTCACCGTCGTAAATGCTGTATTCCTGAAGCCCTTGCCATATTCACAGGCCGACCGCTGGGTGGCGCTTTTCGCGGGCAGCACGGCTGATCCCGATCTCAACCACATTAGCTCGCTCACGCTTGGCGACTTATTTGCTTACCAGCAACTGACGCGCAGCTTCGACGTTTTCGGCTGGTTCTCCATCTTCGGCGATTTCAACCTCACTTCGCCCGGCCAGCCGCAGCATATTGAAGGAATCGAGGTGTCGCCGTCGCTGATCTCAAATACCGGCGCTAATCCGATCGCAGGCCGCTTTTTTACTCCATCCGACGGATCGGATGTGGCACTGATTTCGTATCGGCTGTTTCAGCGGCTCGGTTCCGGCATTATCGGCCATCAGATTCGGCTAAGTGGCCGTTCCATTACGGTAGTTGGCGCGATGCCGGAATGGTTCCGTTTTCCTCTCGTCACGGTCAATAGCCGCGACTCTGCCAATGATGTCTGGCTACCCGCCGAGAACCCGCGCAGCGAGGCACAATTGCAGGACTACGCCGGCTATGCCGCCTACGCGAAGCTCAAGCCCGGCATCACGCTCACCCAGGCTCAAGCCGATGCCAAGCGAGCCGCCACAGAAATCCGAAAACAGAATCACCCGTTTGATCCGACCTACACGTCCGCGCTGTTCAGCCTTCGGGAAACGGTAGTCCAACCGATTCGCCCTATTCTGCTTGTGCTCCTCGGCGCAGCGGCCCTGTTGTTGCTGATCACCTGCGCCAATGTGGCGGGACTCTTGGTTGGCAGATCCGTTGGACGCGCCCGTGAAACCGCCATTCGCATCGCGTTAGGCGGCGGGCAGAAACAGCTGGCTCTGCAATATTTCTTCGAGAGTCTCTTCCTCTCGTTTGGCGCCGTCATAGCCGGCGTCCTAGCCAGCATTGTGCTCGTCCGCCTCCTCGTATCTTTTGCCGCCGAGTACATTCCCCGCTCCCACGAAATCTCGACAAATTGGCCGGTGGTCCTCTTCGCTCTCGCTTTGGCCTTTGTTACTGCGACGCTCTCAGCGATGGCCCCGCTCTGGCAAGCGCTCCGCATGCAGCCGAACGAAGTGCTGAGCGACGGTGTTCGCGCGTCGGCCGGCATTCGAAGCCGAAAACTTTCTCAGGTGCTGGTCGTAGCCGAAATTGCTCTCGCGTTCACACTCATATCGGCTGCCGCCATCCTGGTATGGCAACTCAACCACCTCAAAATGATGTCGCCCGGTTTCGATCCGAATGGGGTCCTGACGTTTCAGATCACCAAATCCGCTCAAACCGGAGAGGAACCGGCGGGCGGGGCGGCGGGCTTCAATCCAACGCCCGATTCAGCCGCAATGTTGTCCGCCTATGGGGATAGGCTGCTGGACGCGCTCGAAGCCATTCCGGGCGTCACCGGCGCCGCCATTACTAATCAGTTACCGCTCGATGGTTGTTGCATGTCCGGTTACATACTCCCCCAACGCCGTTCGTATGGGAGTGAACCCCGGAACCTGGTCAGCCTCATGGCCGTCAGCCCCGCTTATTTCAAGACGTTCCGGGTTCCCCTGCTCACCGGTCGACTGCTGAATCGTCATGATACTAACGAAAACTTGGTCCCCGTCGTGATCGATGAAGAGGCAGCCAGGCGCAATTGGCCGGGCCAGAACGCGGTTGGCCAACTTGGCCGGTTCAGCGACCCCCAAGGCACCCGTTTCCAAGTCGTCGGCATAGTCGGCACGGTGCAGAACCAAGGTCTAGGTGAAACTCCAACGCCAGAGGTTTACCTGCTAAAGAACCTGGCTCCCCCCAATCCGATGCACTTCGCTGTGCGGTCAAGTTTGCCCGCAGCGACGCTTGCTCCCTCAATCCGCCGCGCCATTGCTCAGGTCGATCCCAACCAGCCCATCTACGCAATACAGTCGGCAGGTCAGATCTTGAGCAATTCTCTCTTTTTCCAGCGCATTGAGTCGGTGGTTGTCACCGCGTTTGCGCTTGCTGCCTTGCTGCTGGCCGCTCTGGGCATATACGGCCTCACCTCCTACTCAGTCCGCCAACGCACTACGGAACTTGGAACGCGTATGGCTCTGGGCGCCACGGGTCGCGACGTACTCCGGCTCATCGTCGGCAATGGGCTGCGCCTGTCC
>DATBEF010000167.1:0-5385 GCA_036269625.1 Bryobacteraceae bacterium
AGCGGATACCGCAAGTACCAACGCACCGCCGTCAGGATTACGGAGCCTGGATACTGGCGTCCCTTGAACGGATTGGCAGCGCTGATCGGCACAGCTTCTTACCCTACCAAATCGGCACTTTGAAGCTTCGCAACAGAACCCTTTGGGCCGCGCCGGTGACCAAGGCCACTCCCCCTCGTGCGTTTTTGGTGATTGGCATCAACGCTCGCGGGCCGCCTTGAGAACTGCCGTCCACCAGGTCAGGTCGTCGATCATGACGTTGGCTTGCTTGTCCCGATCGGCGAGCCCCTTGTCTACGTCCCCACCTTGAAAATGTGCCCAAAGCGTCGCCGGGGGAATATGAACAGACGATCGAATCGGTGCCATTTGAATCTCGATTGCCGTCTCGCGAAGCTGCTGGACGGATCGTGCGCCCATAGCGCTTCCGTAGCTCACAAACGCCGCAGCCTTGCGGTTCCACTCCGGATATACCCAATCGATCGCGTTTTTCAGGACCGCGGAGGGGCCGTAGTTATATTCCGGCGTGACGAATATAAAACTATCCGACGCCCCGATTTGAGCCGTCCATTTCTTCACCACTTCATGTTCGTAAGGCGGGCGGCCCGGCATGGCCGGGGGCGTGGGTTGATCGAAAAAGGGCATGGGGAAGTCTCGCAGATCGAGGAGGCGCGCCTCTATTTCCTTTCGATTATGAAGGTGTTGGAGAATCCATCGTGCCGGTTTTTCGGAAAATCGACCCTGCCGCGTGCTGCCCAAGATTACTGAGATGATCATCATGTTTTTCATTGACTCCTTGTAGATAGTTGCGTTGGAGCCGATAAGAGCGGTTCCCTCGTGCAAGTCCGCCTTGGGCACTCATCCGAGCGTTCATGAGAACGCTCGCTCGTCAATCCAGTCGACGTAGAGCTTGCGCTCCGCAAACAGCCACTTCTCATCTACTTTAAGAAATGAGTCGAGATAGCGAAGCGAGGCGACCATCAACCGCCGCTCTCCGCCGCTGATTGAGACATGGTGGGCCAAGCAGTACGCCTCGCCGGTGGCTTGGTCGGCTGTCAACGTGAAGATCGTGCTCTGCCCGACGAAGTGGGTGGTGGTGTCGTACTTGTTCAGATCCGCGAATACTGGACCGAGTGCCTCGCGTGAATGGAGCTCCTGGGAGGGCACCGGATCTTTGGCGTTCATGAACACCATGAAATGGGTATCTGGTGTGAAGAGAGACATCTGGCCGTTCGCATCGCGGCGATCGGCGCAGTGCGCATATGCCTCAATGAGTTCTCGAATCGCGAGCCGATTCGCTCCTTGCTCGGGAGAGATACTGACGTGTTTGCCCATATTCTGATGTCCCTCGATCGATCAGTCGTTGCTTGGCCGTGCTTCCCCAATTCTCAGTGGAAATGCTCCGCTCTTCGCTGAAGACAGAATGGTCGGTAAAAGGCGTGACGCGTTGCCGCCGAGAATGGCGCGCGTCTCCGAATCATTCAACTCAGGGCTCAGTAAGATCCGTTGCCTGGACCGCACAGCTAAGTCTCGGCGCAAGTACGGAAAATCAGTACCGTACAGGATTTGGTCGATTCCCGCCACGTCGCGAAGCATGCGCAGGACAGGATCGCTAGCCGCAAGCGCGGTATCCCAATAAATTCGGCGGAACATGTCGGCAGCACTGCCTCGTTGCTCGCCGCCCGGAATGAACCCCATCTCATCGATGAGTGCGAAACGCGCGGCGAGGTAGGGGATCGAACCTCCTGCATGAGAGAAGATGTACTTCACGCTTGGCGTGCGTGCGAATCGGTTCGCATAGTGCATCTGCGCAACGGCACGATTAGTGTCCGTCGGGAAGTCCAGAAGATTATCGGGAAGCCCCAAAGAGTGGGCAACCGCGTCCGGTGAGGGATTCGGATGCACATAGACGACTGCGCTTCGGCGTTCCAGTTCTTCGAAAACGGGCTCCAATGCAGGGTCTCCGAGGTACACGCCGTTGGAATTAGTAAAGAGAACAAAACCCTGGAGCCCGAGGACGTCGAGGGCGTGGGAGAGTTCCTCTAAGGCGGCATCGACGTCCGGCAAGGGGAGACAGGCGAAGCCTCCAAACCGGTCCGGTCGTGAGTGAACTAGTTCAGCCGAGAATTCGTTGCAGCGGCGGGCCAAAGCCTTCGCTTTCCCGTTACCTCCCGTATGCACGCCGGGCGTACTCAGGGAAACGACAGCAAGATCAATGCTGGCGTCGTCCATAAACGAGATGCTTGCTTCCCTGGACCAGCGAAGGGGCGCAAGTCCTCCGACTGGAGCGTCGTGGTTCTCCGTCGCCTGCCAGAAGAAGTCGGGGATTATGTGGTGATGCGTGTCGATCGTCATGCGATTCTCCGTGCTTAGCCAAGAATCAGCCTGGCGGCGCGGCCCGCAATCATGTGGGCCGACGCGTTTGTCCCCGGCCCTGTAATGATGTGCGGCATCACGGAGGCGTCCGCCACGCGTAAACCCAAAATTCCGTGTACATGAAGGTTTGGGTCGACGACGGCGAGCTTGTCGACCCCAATTTTGCATGTACCAACTGCGTGTCCAAAACTCGCCGAAGCAAGTCTGGCAAGTTCATTGATATCCTCGGCGCTCGCCTTGGGCCCTGGAATCAGTTCGCTGTCGCGCAAATGGTCGAAGGCGTGTTGGCTCCCGAGCTCACGCGCGGCTTCGATGGCGCGCACGACGGCAGCAAAGTCGCGATCCGTGCCGAGATAGTTACCATCGATCACGGCGGCGTCCTGAAAGTTGCCACTGGCCAGGCGGACGGAGCCTCTGCTGGTGGGCTGCACAAGAGCGGGCGCGATTGTGAACGAGTCCGGTGGAGGAGTTCCATAGCGCGAGGCTACTTCGGGCGTAACCACTGGTAGTTGATGAAGCACCAGACTGATGTCTGTTTCACCCGAAGGATCGCTCGACAAGAAAGCCTCTGCCTCGACGGCATTGCTGTCCGCAGGCCGATCTGGCATCTTTCCTTTGTACTTGAACACGACGCCGGACACGAGCACGTGGTCCTGCAGATTCCCGCCCACGCCGGGCAAGTTCTCGACGACATCGATACCAAGGCTACGAAGCGCCGTCGCTTCCCCAATGCCTGAGAGCATCAGAAGCTTCGGACTATTGATGGCGCCGGCAGCTAGGGCTACTTCTTTGTCGGCCGAAATATCCGTTGCAAAGCCGTCTCTCAGTGTCCTGACGCCCACGCAGCGAGTACCTTTGAAGTTCAGCCTTACGACTGGAGTATTGAGCAGCAGAGTAAGGTTAGGCCTTGAGAGAGCCGGGCGCAGGAAAGCGCCCACGGCGCTCACGCGAGTTCCATCCGCGGCGATATTCATGTTGATGTAGCCTGCGCCGGGCCGCATCGGCCCGTTCACGTCGTCCAAGATGGGCATGCCCATCTCGCGAGCTGCGTCGATATAAGGAGGGCGCTGTCGGATGAGGATCTTTCGGACGACGGATGTGGATAGGTCCACCCGCTCCACGCCAGGCATTGGCGCCGCCTTCCCAATCCTCCTGACTCTTGAAGACTGGAAGCACGTCGGCGAAGCTCCAGCCCCTGGCTCCGTTCTCCGCCCACCCGTCATAGTCGCGTTGCATGCCACGTGCCCAGACCATGGCGTTGATGCTGGTGCCGCCGCCAAGTACATGACCGAGCGCCATGTTGAAAGCGCGATTGTTCAATCGCGGCGACGGGGTGACCGGCAAGTGGTAGTCCAGCGGCCCGCCTACGTTGTAAAACCAGATGCTCGGGTTCGCGATGGTAGGCGCGTCGTCCGGTCCTCCAGATTCGACGACGAGCACTTGCGCGCCGGACGCGGATAATTCAGCGGCAAGAACGGAACCGGCCGCACCCGCTCCTACCACGATGAAATCGTAGTGACTCTGGATTTCTTTATTCGATGTGGCGATCATTGTTGGCGCTCCCGATGTCTAAAATCCGAATTCCACCATGGTAGGCCTCATTCAGGATTGAAATAGCTTCTGGTCAATGAACGTGTACAGCTTTGACACGCGACCATCACATTCTTCGAGGAAGTCCGTTCCCGTGTAGTGGAACGGTTGACCTGGCATCCCGCTTCCCCACCGGCAAGTCGCTACATTGTGCATGATTTGGATCTCACTCGTGACCGTGTATCGATATTCTGCGAAGTGTTTGCGAATCTCGGTGGCCGCTTCATTGATACCCTCGCGACCCACAACGCGACCGCCAGGATGAATCCAAAGGCAATCTTCGGTGTAAGACTCCGCGAGCAATGCGGCACGTTTGAGAGGATCGAGCTCAATAAAAATCTCATTGAAGTTGCGCATCAGCAGTTCAGACGACGTTGCTTTCATAAGATGGATCCTGTTGTCAGAAGGGATACTGGCGCTGACCGCTGTGCGAGTTGATCCAGATCACGTCGCTGAAGTCATCCAGGCTGCGGGGGCCTGTACGTCCCCAGCCGCTGTCGCGAACACCGCCCATTGGAGCGTGGATCTCGTCGTTGACAGTCGGTGAATTCACATTTACGATTCCGGCGAGGACTTTCGGCGCCATCTCGAATGCCTTATAGGTGTTCCCGGCAAGAATCGAAGACGTGAGGCCGTACATCGTGCGATTCGCGGCAGCAACCGCATCTTCGGGCGTGCCCACTGCTTCGACCACCACGACCGGCCCGAAGGTTTCCTCGTTGGCGATGACCGCGTCCAGAGGAACGTCTGTGAGAATTGTGGGGTAATAAATCTGTCCATCGTGCTTCGCGCCAGTGTGGGCTTTGGCTCCCCTTGCTAGTGCATCCTTCACGCGGTCGTCAATCATTTTTACGGCGTCAGACGTGATGATGGGACCGATGATAGTCTTTGGGTTCAAGGGATCGCCTTTCGGCAGACTGGCGGTTCGAGCCGCAAACTTGCCAAGGAATTCTTCGTAGATCTTTCGCTGAACGATGATTCGGCGCGTGTTGAGACAGATCTGACCCTGATGAAAAAATGACCCGAACGTCGCGGTGCGGACAGCGTAGTCCATATCGACGTCGTCGAGAATAATCATCGGATTGAAGCCACCGAGCTCCATCACGGTCCGCTTTAGCAGCCTGCCGGCCCGTTCCGCTAACATGCGCGCGGTCTTGACTCCACCGATGAGATTGATGACACGGACTTCGGGACGATCGAAGAATTCATCCGCGATGGCCCCCGCGGCTCCTGGCGCATGAGTAACGACATTAATTACCCCGGCCGGGAAGCCGGCCTCTTCCGCAACCTCGGCAAGCATGATTCCCGCTGAGACCGGCGCGAATTCAGACGGCTTCACCACCACGGTATTTCCGGCGGCCACCGGCGATATTACGGCCCGCCAGGACAGGACGTTGGCGCCGTTCCATGGCGTGAAACTAG
>DATBEF010000181.1:0-4529 GCA_036269625.1 Bryobacteraceae bacterium
GTGTCGACGCAGGCCCTGACATTTTGAGCGACTTGCTCGGGTTCGTCAGCAAAAGCTTGGGCAAAATCGGCATTGACCGGCAGGTCTGTTGCAGTCACGATTTCCGAGATGTGTGCGAGCATCTCGTCCCGGCCCACCGCCCCGTCCGGCACGCCGCGCGCGAATGCGAAGCCGGCGCTAGTGGTGGCCAATGCCTTGAATCCCAGGTGACGCAGATATCTTGCCGATCCCACGTCCCACGGATTCGGAATCACGAAGCATCCGCTCACGTGGAGATGACGGAATAATGCCCGCCGCGCGCCTGGGTTTGACATGCCAATGAGTGTAGCGAGGGAGACCCGGGTTCAAGTTCCCACGATGTACATGCAACTCCGCACTAAGGATCCAGCCATGGATTAGAACTACGACAGGCTAATCGGTACAATGACGGATCATGCGTCAAGCCCTTGCCTTGTTGAGTGCGTTCGCATTCACCACTCAAGCCGCTGGTCCGCCTCAAGCGCTTCGCGGCTACTCTCAGCAGAACTCGGCCAGCGAAGTTCAGTGGGAACAGAAGTTCAAAGACATCCCACAACCGGATCGCGTGCGGGAAAACATGCGCCGTCTATCTGCGCGCCCGCACCACGTTGGGTCACCCTATGACAAAGACAATGCAGAGTGGATTGCAGCACAGCTCAAGTCGTGGGGCCTCGACGCCCAGATAGAGACTTTCGACACTCTATTTCCGACCCCCAAAGAGCGCTCCCTCGACTTGTTGGAACCCGTGAAGTACAAGGCCAAGCTGGAAGAACCCGCGCTTCCCGTTGATCCTACGTCGAATCAGAAAAGCGAGCAGCTTCCCACTTACAACGCTTATTCCAGGGACGGCGACGTCACCGGTCCAGTCGTTTACGTGAATTACGGCAGTCCCGCCGATTACGAACAACTCGAACGCATGGGCGTGTCCGTGCACGGCGCAATAGTGCTCGCGCGCTATGGACTGACCTGGCGTGGCATCAAGCCGAAAGTTGCGGCCGAACATGGAGCCGTCGGCTGCCTCATCTACTCCGACCCGCACGAGGACGGCTACTTCCAGGGAGACGTTTATCCCAAAGGCCCCATGCGCCCTCCATTCGGCGCTCAGCGTGGAAGCGTCATGGATATGCCGGTCTACCCGGGCGATCCTGCCACTCCCGGCATCGGCGCTGTCGCCGGCGCGAAGAAGTTGCCGCTGGACCAAATTACAACGATTACTAAAATTCCGGTGATGCCGATCTCCTATGAGGACGCTGAGCCTTTTCTGAGTCACCTGGACGGCGAAATGGTTCCGGCAAGTTGGCGCGGCTCGCTTCCCGCGCCTTATCATGTGGGTCCTGGACCCGCCAAAGCGCATCTCCACCTGGCGTTTAATTGGGACCGTAAGCCGCTATACGACGTGATAGCAAAAATCCCGGGGGCAAAGTATCCCGACGAGTGGGTCATTCGTGGCAACCATCACGATGCCTGGGTAAACGGTGCGTCCGACCCCCTCTCGGGCACCAGCCCTGAAATGGAAGAAGCGCGTGGATTCGCAGAACTGCTGAAGCAGGGCTGGAAGCCGGACCGCACGATCATCTTTTGCTTTTGGGACGGCGAAGAGCCGGGCCTCCTCGGGTCCACAGAGTGGGCCGAAACTCATGCCGACGAGTTAAAACAGCACGCCGTCGCGTACCTCAACTCCGATACCAACGGACGCGGTTACTTTCGCGCCGAAGGCTCTCATTCACTGGAAGACTTCGTCAACGGGGTGATGAAGGATATCCAGGATCCCGAAACGAAGATGACCGTATGGAAGCGCGCGCGCCTGGCCGCCATCTCCAGAGCCACAGCGCAAAATCGCGCTGAGCTAAAATCCCGCCCCGATCTTCGCATTGGCGCCTTGGGTTCGGGCTCCGACTACACTGTCTTTACGGATCATCTGGGCGTCGCAAGCCTCAATTTGGGATACGGCGGAGAGGATGCGGGCGCCGGCCAGTATCATTCCATCTACGACGATTTCTACTGGTTCACGCATTTCGAAGATACCGATTTCACCTATGGCCGCGCTCTAGCGCAAACGGCCGGCGTAATGATCATGCGGCTCGCCGATGCCGATATTCTGCCGTTCAGGTTCACCAACTTCGCAGACACAATTCATACCTACATCGTTGAGATCAAGAAGTTGGAAGCAGACCAGCGAGCACAAATCAAGGAACAGAACTTCGAAATAGAAGAGGGGGTTTACCAGGCCATTACTGATCCCAAGAAAAAAATGGTGCCTCCTTCCAAAGAGCCGATTCCTCCCTACCTTAACTTCGCCCCGCTGGACACTGCCGCTGATGATCTAACCCGCGCCGCTGAAGTTTACGAAACGGCATTTTTGGCGTCAGGCGCCCAGGCTCCAAGTGATCTCAACGCGAAATTGATCAAGACCGAACGCCTCCTCACCGATTCGGCAGGGCTCCCCAATCGTCCGTGGTTTGAGAACTTAATCTATGCTCCGGGCTTCTATACCGGCTATGGCGTTAAAACTATTCCCGGCGTTCGTGAAGCGATTGAGCAAAAACGTTGGAGCGAAGCCGACCAGCAAATTGTCCGAGTCGCAAAAGCTTTGCAAAACGAAGCTGATCTTTTGGATGAAGCCAGCAAGGAGTTGGGCAATCACTAGTCTTGTGCGCTCGGCCGGGAGCTTTGATGATCAACCGAGCGTACAGAGTACATCCATCAGTTCGGATCGATGTTCATCGATATCCTAGTTCACTTGCGACTCCTCCGCACAGTTCTACCCTTTCTTCCTCTGGTACTCTCCGCGCAGCAGCACTGGACCGCGCAATGGATTGCTGCACCCGATTCGCCGCCGGCCGACTATGCCGTCTACCATTTCCGCCGGACATTCGACCTCACCGCGGTGCCCAATTCATTCCCTATTCGCGTTACGGCCGATAACCGCTATATCGTCTACCTAAATGGCAAGCGTCTCGGATTCGGTCCCGCGCGCGGCGACCTGGATCATTGGCGCTACGAAACATACGACATCGCGAATCAATTGCACGCCGGGCGTAACGTGCTGGCCGCCGTCGTCTGGAACGCGGGCCCCAATGCCCCGATGGCGCAGGATACCAACCGAACAGGTTTCCTGCTGGACGGATCGCCCGAGGTCGGGACCGGAACGCAATGGAAGTGCATCCGAGACGAAGCATACTCTCCCGAAAGTGCCACCGGCAAGGTGCCCGGCTATTACGCCGTGGGCCCGACCGATCACGTTGACGGGTCCAAATATCCGTGGGGTTGGGAGCAACTGGATTACGATGATTCATCCTGGAAATCGCCTTTATTGCTGGGCGTTGCCAGTGACCGCGACGCGCAGGACGCCCACACCCGCTGGATGCTGGTGCCGCGGCCGATTCCATTCGAAGCACTACAGCCCGAACAGCCGTTGCGCCCCCGCACTGAAGATGTCCACCAGGTGCCGCCACACAGTAGCGTAACGGTGCTGCTCGATCAAGGATATGAGACCACCGGGTACCCGGCGCTGACTATTTCGGGCGGCAAAGGCGCTACCGTCGAGATCGGCTACGCGGAATCTCTATACGTCCCCGGCACGCATCTGAAAGGCAACCGCAACGAAGTCGCCGGCAAGCAGTTCATCGGCTACCAGGACGTGTTCGTCTCCGATGGCGGCGTACAGCGCACCTATCGTCCATTGTGGTGGCGCACTTGGCGCTACATCCAGCTCAAGGTCACGACGGAGGATTCGCCGCTAACCGTCGACAGTCTTACCGCCGAGCACAACGGCTATCCCTTCGTGCTCAAAGCGCACTTCGACGGCGGCCCGCCAGACATTCAGGCCATACTCGACGTCGGCTGGCGCACCGCGCGGCTCTGCGCGCATGAGACCTACATGGATTGCCCCTACTATGAGCAACTCCAGTACGTCGGCGACACGCGCATTCAGTCCCTCGTGTCGCTTTATATGACCGGCGACGGCCGCCTCATGCGCAACGCGATCGAAGAGATCGACGCATCGCGCACCGCGGAAGGCGCCACTTACAGCCGGGCTCCTTCGCGCCTCCAGCAGTACATACCGCCGTTCTCCCTCTGGTGGATCGGCATGCTCCACGACTACTGGATGTATCAGGACGATCCTGCCTTCATTGCTTCGAAGCTGAATGGAGTGGAAGCCGTTCTATCATTCTTCCGCGCCCATCAAAAAGCCAGCGGCTCTCTCGGGCCCATGCCATGGTGGAACTTCATCGACTGGTCGGCGCCATTTCCGTCTGGCGTGCCGCGCGCCGGCGCGGATGGTTCCTCAGCACCGCTCGATCTGCAGCTTCTGCTGGCCTATCAGTGGGCCGCTGATCTGGAAGCAGCGCTTGGATCGCAAACACAGGCCGCTCACTACCGGACCCGCGCAGATGAACTCCGCAGCACCATCCAGTCCCTCTATTGGGATCCAAATCGTCAGATGTATGCGAATACGAGCGAAAAGTCGAGCTTTTCGCAGCACGCGCAGGCATTAGCTGTGTTGGCTC
>DATBEF010000205.1:0-6168 GCA_036269625.1 Bryobacteraceae bacterium
TGCAAGACGACTGGCGGGTTCGCCCTAATCTCACGCTGAGCGTCGGCCTTCGTTGGGAATCGCAAACCAACATCCCCGATAAGAACGACTGGGCGCCGCGTTTCGCGTTCGCATGGTCCCCCGACTCCCATGGCCCGAACGCCCGCCCCAAAACCGTTATCCGCGGTGGCTGGGGCTACTTTTACGATCGGTTTTCAATTGCCAGTGTCGAAACCGCTTATCGGTACAACTCCAGTAATCAGCTCCTGTACACATTGGATAAGCCGCTCATCTACAATGCGGCATTCGATACTCCCATTCCCATCGCGGACCTGACTGCGGCGACTATCGATGTGGCTCAAAAGTACCAAATTGATAGTCATTTGAAGGCGCCACGCCTGATGCAGACCTCGCTGTCTGTCGAGCGGCAACTGCTTGCCCACACCACCCTTACCGCCACTATCGTCAATTCGCGCGGTACACATGAGCTGCGGACCGTGAACATCAATGCTCCATATCCCATCCCCGGGCAACTGCCGCCGGGCGCGAATCAAAATCAATCGAATTCTAACTCGAACAACGTCTGCTGCCGGCCATTTGGCGACGTTGGAGACATTTACGACTTCCAATCCGACGGCATTTTCAAGCAAACCCAGGTGATCGTGGGGGTCAATAGCCAGGCGGGCAGATGGCTGACGCTTTTCGGGCGCTATTCGCATAGCGATGCGCACAGCGATACGGACGGTCTGGGCACGCTTCCAGCCGATCCTTACAATTTCGCTGCCGACTGGGGTCCCTCCTCGCTCCATATCGCGCACAATCTCTTTCTAGGCGGTTCGATTGCCGCTCGTTGGGGACTGCGATTTTCGCCCTTTGTCGTGATACATAGCGGGATTCCGTACAACATCACCACAGGAACCGATCTCTTTCTGCAAGGACAAGGTGCGAGTACCGCTCGTCCGGAGATAGTCGACTACCCCACTCCGTATCTGACTTCGTTTGGGTACTTGAGTCCAGTCCCGGTCGTCCCCGCTCCCGGCGAGTCAACGTTTATTGAGCGAAATGCAGCTACTGGTCCTGGCTTCGTCGGATTGAACTTGCGCGTTAGCAAGACTTGGGGATTCGGGACCACGAAGTTCTCAGGTCCATCCGGAGGAGCTCGGGCAGGTGGCGGCGGGCACTTTCATGGGGGGGGCGGTTTTGGCGGAGAATCCACCGAACATCGCTATAACGTTACCCTTTCGGTGAACGCCCGGAACATCATCAACCATGAAAACCTGAACACACCTAACGGCTCATTGACCTCGCCTTATTTCGAGGAATCGACAGGTATTACCGGCGGTTATGGCGCGGAGGCTACGGCCAGCAACCAGCGTCGCATGGATCTTCAACTTCGTTTTACTTTTTAGGACCGCCGCCGAAACTGGCTAGCTGTTCTTCACCGCGACATTCTGAATAACGTCGGCGACATCCTCGCAGCTATCGGTTGTCTGTTCGAGAATTTCAAAAACCTCTTTCTGTTTAATCAAGGTGACCGGATTCATTTCGGAGCTGAACAGCCTGCCGACCAGCGTGCGCTCGACGGCATCGGCTTCGTTTTCGAGTCGATTGACTTCGATACAGTCGTTCCAAACCGGTTTGCGATCGCGCAGCGCCGCCAACGCCCTGGCAAGAGCCTGGCACGAATCGTCAATCATGTGGCCTAACTGAATAGCGGGTCCCGGAATAGGGTCCAAACGATACGCCACGATTCGGAAGGTGGCATCCTCAATCGCGTCCAAAACATCGTCTTGCGCGGTAGCGAGCGTCTGAATATCTTCGGGATCAAACGGCGTAATGAAGGTAGACTGCAATCGACGAAAGATCTCGTGGATGATCTCGTCGCCGTTGCGTTCCAGCGCCTCCATCTGCTTCGCGATTTCACACATCTTGTCATAACCCGTCTCCAGGCCGTAGATCAACAACTGCGACGATTGGCAGAGAATCCGCATGTGCTGCTGGAACAGGTCGAAGAACTTTTCGTCTTTCGGGAGGAGATTCATGTGCGAGTGCTATTGTAGCCTTCCAGTATCTACCATGATGCAAGAACGCAACTCCGGATTGAGGCGGGAAATGGGCCTGTTCCCGGCGCTCGCCGCGAACATGTTGAACATGGTGGGGGTTGGCCCGTTCCTTACCATCCCGCTCATCCTGTCGGCAATGAGCGGCCCGCAAGCGCTCCTCGGGTGGATTCTTGGTGCTGTCATCGCCACATGCGACGGCTTGGTCTGGGCTGAATTAGGCGCGGCCATGCCCGGTTCCGGCGGTTCGTACGAGTATTTGCAGCAAGCCTTCGGTCCGCAGTCGCTAGGGAAGCTGACGGGCTTTTTGTTTTTATGGCAGGTTATGCTGGCGGCTCCACTCACAGCGGCTTCGGGAGCGGTCGGATTCGCGGATTACGCCCGCTATCTTGTTACGTCGCTGACTCCGGTTGAACAGAAACTGATTGCGATTGCGGTCTGCCTGCTTGCGACATTTCTTCTCTATCGCGATATTCGCTCGATTGGCAAAATCTCAGCGATTTTATGGATAGTTCTGATGGTCACTATGGGCGTCATTATTTGGGGAGGCGCATGGCACTTCCACACGTCCATCGCCTTTAGCTTCCCACCGGGAGCGTTCCATCTCTCGTCCGGATTCTTTCTGGGATTGGGCGCGGCAACGCTGATCAGCATGTACGACTACAGCGGGTATTTCAACGTATGCCTGATCGGAGGCGAGATCAAGAAGCCGGAGATCAACATACCGCGCTGCGTGCTCTTGTCGATCGGCATCCTCGCGATTCTGTACGTCGCCATGAGCCTATCCATAATCGGCGTGCTGCCTTGGCAGGAGGCGATCCATTCGCACGCGATTGTCTCCGATTTTATGGAACGGCTGTATGGCGCAAAAGCAGCGGCAATAATGACAATCCTGATCCTGTGGGTAGCGTTCGCTTCGGTCTTCTGCGTTCTTCTGGGCTACACACGTGTACCGTACGCCGCGGCGGTTGAAGGACACTTCTTTTCGGCTTTCGGCCGCCTCCATCGAACGCGCAACTTTCCATCTTTTTCTGTTTTGTTCATGGGAATAGTATCGGCCGCCGCTTGCCTGCTTAGATTGGAAGACCTGATCAAAGCCCTCATCGTGATTCAGATCGTTACGCAATTCGCAGCGCAGTGTGTGGCGGTCCCAGCGATACGGCGGCTGCGCAAGGATATCTCGCGGCCATTCTCGATGCCGCTCTATCCCGCGCCGGTTCTGATCGCGCTGGCAGGCTGGATTTTCATTCTGGCTTCAAGCGGCGTCGTGTACGTCCTCAGTGGCTTCGCGCTACTCGTAGTGGGAATCGCCGCTTATCTCTGGCGGGCGCGCCTCCTTCACTATTGGCCCTGGCAGCGGGAAGAAGTAGCCGACGCTACCAGATGAACGGAACCAGCCCCTTTACCTGGCGTTTGTAGTTGTCATATTGTGTACCGAACTGCTCGCGCATGAACGACTCTTCCGTCAAGGTTTTCCACTTGAAACCGATGGCGGCAAGTACGAATGCCAGAAACCCGCGAAGCTCGCCAACATAGATCGCCGTTCCAATGATTGCCAGAAGCAGCCCGGAGTAGATGGGATGACGGACGAAAGCATATGGTCCGGAGCGGATGAGTTCGTGATCCTGCTTGATGGTGGGAGTCGCGCTCCAATTTTTACCCAGAAAGAATCGCGCCCACGCAGTGATCACGAGACCGGCAAGCGTCAGCACAAGGCCAACATACGCGCTGGCTATCGAAGCGGGTACAACTATGAGCGCGAGCACTCCGACGGCGGCGTTCCGCGCAAACAAAAGAAAATAAGCCGCAATCATGAGCGCCGATTGGGGGAGTCTAAGGGCGGGCGATTGGACCTTTACGGTCGATTTTGTGCTTAACCCGATGACAAGCCACAGCACACCGACAACGATCCAAGCGCCGTACATGATGATCTGCACATTTGGCATAATTCAGGCGATGCCGAGTTTCCTCTGCATCTGTTCGAGAGTGACGCCCTTCGTCTCCGGATAGGTGAAGAGCACAACAAAGAACTGGAGAAGCATCATGGCGGCAAAAAAGATGAACGGCACACCTCTGGATTTAGAGGCAAGGATGGGAAACGTCCACGAGATTGCCGCGTTCATGATCCAGTGAGTGAAGCTTCCGAGACTTTGCCCGTGCGCGCGAACGCGCGTCGGAAACACCTCGCTGATGTACACCCAAATCACAGCGCCTTGTGAAAACGAAAAGAACGCGATGAAGCCAACCAGCAGCCACACCAGCATATTCTCGTGAGCGTTGCTGAAGAAGACAGCGCTGACGCCGCCCAGGCAAGCCGCGCATCCCAGACCGCCAATCAGCAACAGCGTCTTGCGGCCGACCCGATCGATGATCGACATGGCGATGATCGTGAACACCAGGTTGGTGAAGCCGATGAGCACGGCCTGAAGGTCACCCGAGACCTTACTGAACCCGGCCCGGGCAAATATGTCATTCAGGTAGTAAAGGATCGCATTGATTCCCGAAAGCTGATTGAACATCGCAATGGAAACCGCGAGGAAAATCGGGAGGCGGTACTTCCGCTGAAATAGCGACTCCCTTCCGTGGCCATGCTCCACGTCGATCGACTTGACGATGTCCTGCAATTCTTCGTCGACATTTTCTTCACCGATCATGACCAGGACGGAGCGGGCCTGTTCGACGCGCGATTTCTGCACCAACCAGCGCGGACTCCGCGGAATCACGAACAGCATGACAAAGAACAGCAGGGCGGGAATGCCCGAAACGCCCAACATCCATCTCCATTCGGCGCTGTTCGCGATGGCAACGCCGATCAGATAGTTGGAGAAATACGCCAGCAGAATGCCGGCGACTACGTTGAACTGGAAGAACCCCACCAAGCGCCCGCGCCATTTCGCGGGTGCGATCTCCGCAATGTACATCGGGCCTAAAACGGATGATCCGCCTATACCGAGGCCACCGATGAATCGAAAGAAAACCAGAGAGTACCAATCCCAGGCAAACGCGCACCCTATGGCGGAAATCAGATAGAGAACCGCCATTAGTCGCAAACTATCGCGGCGGCCGTAGCGGTCGCCCGGTATGCCCGCCAGAATGGAACCAACCACTGTTCCGATGAGGGCAATGGCAACGGTCAGCCCGAGGCCGCTTGGGGTGAGGTTAAAGGTCCTTGTCAGGCCGGCGGTGGTACCCGCGATGACGGCTGTATCAAAGCCGAAGAGCAATCCGCCCAACGCGGCAACGATGGTGCTCTTAACAAGCGCTCCAGTGAGCCTCATGCCGGCTCACCGGCAAATTCTGGAGAAGAAACGGCGAGCGCGTGCTCGGCGAGCACAAGCGATCCCAAAATTCCCGCACGCGATCCGAGTCCGGGCGGTTGAATAAACCGGTCGAGGCGATCAATCAATTCGGTGTGGCGAACGTAGTTGTTCAGAAGACGCGCAAATTCTGCCCTGATCATTTTAAATAAATGTGGCTGCTGCATTACGCCGCCACCCAGCAGGATTCGTTGCGGCGAGAGCGTGACGGCGAAATTGACAAGACCAAGCGCCAGGTAATGCGCTTCCAGTTCCCACGCGGGATGATCCTCGGCTAGAGTTCCGGCCGGTACGCCCCATCGGGCTTGCATGGCCGGACCTGACGCGAGTCCCTCCAGGCAATCGCCATGATACGGACAGGTGCCGGGAAAGGGATCCCGCGTCCAATCATGCGGCAGCCGCAAGTGGCCCATTTCCGGATGCACCAGTCCATGAACGACCTCGCCGCGTACCAGAGCGCCCCCACCGATGCCCGTTCCAATGGTCAGGTAAATCGCGTCGTTTAATCCTTGCGCCGCGCCCCAGCGCGCTTCGCCCAGGACGGCCGCGTTCACATCTGTGTCGAACGCGACGGGGACGCCTAACGCCTTCCGCACAGGGGAGACAAGATCATAACTTGCCCAACCGGCTTTTGGGGTCGATGTTATGTGACCATACGCCGGTGATGCGGGATGCAGATCTATCGGCCCAAAGGACCCAATACCGATGGCCTCGATAGGAGCGCGCTGTTCGCGGAAGAACTCAAGGGCGCCATTGACGGTAATGTCCGGAGAAGACGTGGGAAATTGCGCCGTTTTCAAGTCCTGAGGACT
>DATBEF010000206.1:0-9113 GCA_036269625.1 Bryobacteraceae bacterium
CGACGGCCAGAGTCGCGTCCCTCGCCGTGCAATCTGGCACGTGCGTCAGTATCTCGCCGGTTGCCGGGTTCCGGACGGCGAACGTGGCTCCATCGGAGGAGGATTTTCGTTCTCCGCCGATGAGCGCGGAGTCGAGCAGCAACTCATTTCGCTTCAGCGCCAAATACGATTCAGTGACGGTCATACTTCGATTTAAGCACCGGACAACCCACGGTTGTGTATACTACGAAGAAATTACCGTCTTTGGCGAGCCGTTGTGGTGTCCTGGCAGTACACGTTCGGCAATAAACGGTCCGCGTTCTCCCCCACGAGGAACATCCCAGTTTTCCTGGAACCGCCATACGACCAAATTGTTGCAGTTGATGTATCCCCCTTTTCTGAATTCGCCAAAAGTTGTCGCGAAGGAAGTCGCAACACCGTCAACCGAATCCCGTCCACAACGCTATACGCCACATGCGCCGGGGTTACCGTAACACCGTTTAACTGATCTTATCTATGGGTAAAGCACCGCGTGAATTGGGTATACTCGTTAGCAGTTTACAGAGGCAGGGGCCAAGCACCTCATGACGGTCACGACTGAGGATTTAACGTACGAGAAAAGCGAGCTTGAAGCCGTGCTCGCCTCCGGCATCTTCGATCGATCACCAAGTCTCGCACAAATCCTGACTTATGTTTGCCAAAAACATTTTGAAGGATCGGCGAACCAGATCAAGGAATACAACATCGCGGTAGACGCACTTGGCCGACCCGTGTCCGGCTTTATTTTGCTGAAACTTTCTTTGGGGAGACGAACACGGCCGGCTATGGCGGAGAAGCGAGCCGCGCATTTTCCATCCAAATCAACGGCAAGACGGTCAAGAACCGGCTTGATGTGGTGGGGGAAGCCGGGGCGAGCACAGCAGACATTAAAGCCTATCGCGACGTTAGTCCGGCAAGCGACGGATGCATCCACATTTCATTTGGTTCGATCGTTGGTGTACCTTTTCTAAACGCGATCGAGATCACACCCGGAACTCCCGGCCAATTTCGGCCGATCCGCATCGTGGAGCAACCGCGCGGTTACACCGACACGCAGGGGCGGTATTGGGAACCAGACCGTTATGCGACCGGCGGTGTGATGATTGCTCGAACTAAACCTCCCAACGGCGCAGCCGATCCGGGCTTGTGGGCCGGCGAGCGGTTTGGGAACTTGGCTTATAGGATTCCCGCGCCGCGGGGTAGCTACACAGCCAACCTATATATGGCGGAGCGCTGGCTCGGTCCCGGCTTGCCGGGCGGGGGTGGCGCAGGAAGCCGACTTTTCGATATTCTGTGTAACGGCATCGCTCTGGAGCGCGACTTCGATCTGTTCAAGCGCGCAGGGCCGAACCGCGCGTTCGTCTACACGATGCATGGTCTGAAGACGAACCATCAGTACGAACTTGTCATTTCGCTCGTCCCTTCGAAGAACTTTCCCCTGGTGAATGCTATTGAAGTGCTGGATGAAGCCCGGCCACGGACGTAGACGAGCCGTTAATGCAATTACTGAGCGCCAGTAGCTTCCTTTCAATCCTCCCACAGCACAATCATTAGATTAAAGAGCTTCAGTGGCACGCCCGGTTTAACGTCCGTAACCCCTGTAACCTTGTTCCCCCTCTGGCCCGGGTGATAACATCCGCCGACGTAGAAGCTTTTCGCTTCATTCGAACTTTCGCGTCTCGCAGAGGTCCCTGATGAGAATTAAGTTCTCCACATTAATTTGCACTCTGTCGTTATTCACATGCGGTATAGCGGCCACGATTCTAATGAATCCTTCGCTAGCCAGAGCACAAACCGTATATGGCTCCATCGTCGGTACCATTACGGACTCAACAGGCGGCGTGATGCCCGGCGCTAAGGTCACGCTCACGAATACTGGAACGAACGAACGCCGGGAGACGGCGGCGGACAACGCCGGCAATTATCAATTCCTCAACCTGTTGCCCGGCGAATATCAGATCGAAGCCGAGCAGAGCGGTTTCAAGCACTTTCTTCGTAACCACATAACCGTTCAGGTGCAGAATGTCGTCCGCATCGACGCGCGAATGGAACTGGGCGATACGACCGAAACCGTACAGAGTGACGGAACAAATGCCGCTTCTTCAAAGTCAGGACGCGACGCTCGGACAGGTGGTCGAGAGCAGCCAAGTCCAGAATCTCGCTCTGAACGGCCGCAATGTTCTGAATCTGATCTCGCTGGTGCCCGGCGTTGTCCCACAGGGGGCAACCGGCGGGAATCCGGTAACGAACAACGTCAATGGCTGGGGCAATTATCAGATTGGCGGCGGTGCGGGAAACCAGAGTGCCACCTACATCGACGGCGCCCCAATCAATGTCAGCTATGTCAACGGCACGGCGCTGGTACCCACCCAAGAGGCGATTCGAGAGTTTAAGATCGACACTAGCGCAATCAGCCCGGAATTCGGCCGCTTTGCGGGTGGCATTGTCAATATGAGCACTCGAAGCGGAACAAACGAATTCCACGGCGAGGCATATGAATTCCTCCGGAACCGCGACCTCAATGCGAACAACTTCTTCAGTAACCGGATTGGGACGGCCCGGCCCGCCTTCAGCCAGAATCAGTTCGGTTTCACCAACGGCGGCCCCGTTATAAAAAACCGAACATTTTACTTCGTCAGCTACGAGGGTTTCATCCTTCGTCAGGGCACCACAAATCTGACCACAGTGCCGACGGCAGCCATGCGCGACGGCGACTTCTCGGCTGCGAAGACTCCCGCGATCTTCGATCCGTTAACCACGACGCTCGTCAACGGAGTTTACACGCGCCAGCCGATCAGCGGAAATATCATTCCAGCTATGCGCCTGAATAGCGCGGCGGTGAACCTTGCCTCACAGCTCTGGCCGTTACCCAACTTGCCCGGCGTTGTCAACAATTTCCAGGTCACTTACACGCGTCCGTTCAACTATAACCAGTACATGGGTCGCTTCGATCATCAGATCAGCCCGAGTCAACAACTGTTCGGGCGGGTTACGTGGTGGCACAAGAATTACACACCCAACTCGGCGCTACGCAACTCAACTGGCACCGGCAATAGCTTCGCGACGCATCAGGCCGTTCTTGGATATACAAATACGATTAGCCCAACCACTATCGCGGATTTCAGGATGTCATTCCTGCGTTTCGTGAATCAGACGATCCCCATCTCCTGCTGCAATTACAACCTGAGCCAGATTGCGCCAAGCTGGGGAGCATACCAGAATCAGGTCGCATTCGCCGAACTGCCCGAGCCGAACGTGACCGGTATGTATAACTTCAACACGATCCCGGTCATTCTCAATACCGATAACACCTACAATCTTTCTGGCAGTATCGTGAAGACACTGGGATCGCACACGCTCCACTTTGGGGGAGAGGCGCGCCGGATCGAGTGGGACTGTGCGCAGAGCAACAGCCCCACCGGCACTTTCAATTTCAATTCCGGCTTCACATCGCGGTTGCCGCCGGCCTCCGGATCTACCCCGGGCTCGCCGCAGAACACGGGCTACGGCTTCGCTTCATGGATGCTCGGATACACGTCGTCGGGAAGCGCGCAAAGCCCGGCGCTATCGGCGGCCATCCAGTATTACAGCGGGCTCTATGTCAATGACGCTTGGCGCGTGAATCATAAACTTACCGTCAACGTCGGTGTTCGATGGGAACAGCCCGGATCGTTCTCGGAGACACATGGGAGCTTGACCTCGCTGGATATGAGCTTAGCCCAGTCGGCGCTATCGCAGGCTTTCGGCAGCCCCATTACCGGCGGGCTCGCTCTTACGAATACGCCCGGCAATCCAAGAAACACCTGGCAGGCTCTGCACTGGGATCTCTTCAGCCCACGTGTGGGCGTGGCTTACAGCCCTACCGACAAGCTAGTGATCCGCTCCGGGTACGGCCTTGCTTATCTGCCCAACACCGTTGCTTTCAGCCTCGGACCTTACAACTCTCCGGTCAACAATTCGATTACGACGATGACCGCATCGCTCGACGGCGGGCTGACGCCAAGTCTCGGCGCCACGCTTAGTAACCCATTCCCGACAGGCATAGCCACGCCTCCGGGACGGAGCCAGGCCTACCTGAATAGCCTTGTTGGGCAGGGGATCGGTTCGCCCCTCCAGAATCAACCATATCCCTATACGCAGCAGTGGAATTTGGATGTGCAGTATCAGATTGCCAACGGGTTGATGGCTGATGTGGGTTACTCGGGAGCGAAAGGAACCCATCTGCCTCTTTACTCGGTCAATCTCGACCAGATTCCCGATTCTGAGCTATCGCTCGGAAACGCATTGCTGACTCAGGTTTCGAATCCGTTTTACGGAATCATTCCCGCAAGCGCCGGCATTCTCGGGCAAAAGACGGTACCTTACGGCTATCTGCTCAAGCCTTATCCGCAATACCTATATATCTCTGCCTTCTCGCCTACGGTTGGCGATTCCACTTATAAGTCCCTGCAGGCACGAATACAGAAGAGATTCGGCGGATCAAGTGTGCTGATGCTCGCTTACACCTATTCGCATTTGGTCGGCACTGCCGATGTGCTCAGCCCGTGGCTGGAAGCTAACCGCTTTGGCGTCGGTGGGGCACAGGGCGTGCAGGACAATACCAATGTCAGCGGCGAAAAGTCGCTCTCCAGCTTCGATGTCCCGAACCGGCTCGTGATCAATTACGTGCTCGACCTTCCGTTCGGCAAAGGAAAACGCTGGCTCGGGAGCGTCAGCGGCATTCCGGATAAGCTGTTCTCTGGATGGGCAGTGAACGGCATCACGACAGTCCAGAGCGGATTCCCGTTGGCGTTCATGGACGCGACCGCTAACACTCTGACCACCGACTTCGCAGTCGGCAATGCGGGGCCAGGAACCGGCGCCGGCATAACGCGGCCGAACTTTGTATCGGGCTGCAATCCGTATGTCAGCGGTCTCCCGAGTCGCGCATCGGTAATTGGTTCAATACGGCCTGCTACACGCTACCTGGACCGTTCCAGTTCGGCGACGAGCCGCGAGTTGATCCCAATCTGCGGGCACAGGGAATCGTTAACTTCGATTTTGCCGTCTCCAAGGACACGAACATCACGGAGAGGGTCTCGTTAGAATTCCGGAGCGAATTCTTTAACCTGTTTAACCATGTTCAGTTCTCACCGCCGAACACACAGCCTGGAGCGGCGCAGTTTGGCCAGGTGACAGCGCAGTACAATCAGCCGCGGCTTGTGCAGTTCGGTTTGCGATTAAGGTTCTGACGAAGCCCGTTCGTTCGTGGCGAGGTATCGGAGGACTGCGTTGGATTGACGTCAGTCCCCCGTTTACTTGGGCATCAGACCGAACGACATAATGTTCGCGCCGGCCGCCACGGCTATATACTGCTGTCCATCGAACTCGTAACTCATCGGAGAGGCCCTCCAGCTTTGGTTTGTCTGGAAGCGCCATAAGACCTCGCCGCTTGTAGCATCAACGGCCTCGAACATGCCGCTATCCTCTCCAAAAAAGACAAGTTCGGAGGCCGTCGCGAGCGCGCCGCCCCACGACACAGCCATGCCCTTCTGCGGTATTTCCCATCGGATCGCGCCGTTCTGAATATCAATGGCGCGGAAAACTTTCTGGGGAATCTCTCCGGGCAGATTACGGGAAGAACCGCCGAGGTAATTGCGGCCGGCTTCCCATTCGGCAGTCCGTTTCGAGTAGAGGTCACATTTTTCCACGCTTTGGACGTAGAGCAGACCAGTCTGCGGAAGATACGCAGACGAATACCAGTTCGTTGCGCCATCTTGCGAGGGACAGACCTTCGTGATACCTGGCTTTACCAGGGGCAGCTCTTTGCGAATCGGCTTGCCGTCGGGTCCAATTCCAGACGCCCAGTTTAGTTTTTTGACGAACGGCGTCGCCAGCAAAAGAGTGCCTTCGGTGCGGTCAATTACGTAGAAAAAGCCGTTACGATTGGCCTGAAGAAGCAGTTTGCGTTCTACCCCTTTCCATGGGGCATCGACAAGCAGCACCGGTTCTGTCGCATCCCAATCGTATTCATCGTGTGGTGTGGTTTGGTAATACCACTTGAGCCGGCCGGTACGCCGGTCGAGAGCGAGGATGCAATCCGTGTAGAGATTATCGCCCGGTCTCTTTACGCCGTTGTAATCCGGTCCGGGATTACCGGATTGCCAATAAACGGTATCAAGTTCGGCATCGTAGGATCCGGTGAACCAAGCAACTCCAGAAGGATGCTCGAGCGCTTCGTCGCTACCCCAGGTTTTCGCGCCAGGCTCGCCGGGCTTGGGAACAGTCCAGAAACGCCACGCCTCCGTCCCGTCCGAGACCCGGTAAGCGACCAGAAACCCTCGCGCGCCGTTCTCTCCGCCGGCAGTCCCCGACAAAACCAGATCTCCGGCTACCAGCGGAGCTGAAGTTGCGCTGTAATTGAGATGCCAGTCGGCCATCTCCTTTTCCCAAACCAGTTGCCCGGTGAAGCGGTTTAGGGCAATCATGTGGGCGTTATCGGTGACCATGAAGACACGACCGCCCGCCGCGGCGACTCCCCGGTTATACCCTCCGGCGCCGTTCCCCGTCAGACCCTTGGTCCGAGAGCGCTGAAAATGCCAGATCTCGCGCCCGTTGCCGGCGTCGAGCCCCCAACACTCGTTCCCCGAAGTGACATACATGACGCCATCAACGACAACCGGCGTTGTCTCGGTACGCATCGACACGTTGGGCATTGTAAAGGTCCATCGTGGAGCTAGCCTTGCGACGTTTGCACGATTGATCTGCTGGAGCGGGCTCAACCGGTTTCCGCTCGGATCGCCATTGTAGGTGGTCCAATTTGTTTGGGAAGTAACTTCGCGGAATCTGGAGCCCTCGGCCCGTAGCAAGTGGAGCTTTCCGTCATCCGAGCGGAGTTGCAGATCGATCGAGGTTTGGTTAAGCGCGAGGCCGGAGACTTTACGGCCGTCGGTCGTCTCGACCGTCAACCGTGCGGGCGGCCGGACGGGCTCGAATTTGAGCGTCCGAAGGTAGCCTATGATCTGTGACGCTTCCCCTGGATTGAGCTTAATGGCGGGCATTCCACGGGTGGGGAGTCCTGCGGAAATCGTTGTCGCAATTTCGGCATCCCTAAGGTGGCGCGCTCGTCCTACGATCCCCGGTCCCAATTCGCCGCCAAGGCCATCGGCGCCGTGGCACACGGAACAATGAACCTCGAACAGCTTCTGGCCTGGCGCGGCAGCCTGTTGGCCCAGAAGGTGTGGAGCAACACTCAGAAGGGTGGCAGCGATCGTCCAGCGCATGAGAGTAAATGCAATAGCTATCCCTTGCGGTCGTGGCTCGGAACGGAGCCGCGCGCGCGAGCAAGCGGTTTCTCTATACGAGACTGCATTCATGAAATCGAGTACTAAGGAACTCACATTCCGACGCTACAAGGTGGAAAGAACGGTTTCAAAATAGTCTGGGTTACGGAGGAGCGGTCCGGCGGATGTTCCCGGCATTTAACTCCAACATCAGACGCGTAACCTGATCCCCTCGTTGCCGTAACAGTGTTAACCTTGCGTCTCACGCGCGCCGTTTCCTACACTTCAGGCGAAGTTCACTGGGAGGAATGAATGTTTCGCCGAAGCTTTCTAAGAAGTGCTGGCCTTGTCAGTCTCGCCAGCCTGATCACCCCGCGTGAGGAAAAGGCGCAGGAGGTTGTGGCGAAGGCGACTCGCGGTCTTGCTCAACCAAAGATACGCGATATCTCCGTGATCGAGACGCAACCCGCGGGGTTACGCCTGACGGTAGTTAAAATCACAACTGATCAGGATGGGCTTTACGGATACGGATGCGCCACCTTCACTCAACGTGCGGATCTGGTGCAACCGGCGGTTGAGAAGTACCTGAAGCCGCTGCTGCTCGGTAGGACGACCGACCGCATCGAGGACATATGGCAAACGTGCTATGACAGTTCGTACTGGAGAAACGGCCCGGTGCTGAACAACGCGATCAGCGGAATCGACCAGGCGCTCTGGGACATCAAGGGGGCGGCAGGCCGGGATGCCGGTATACCAGTTAGTGGGCGGCAAGTGCCGGGAAGCGGCACAGGTTTACCGGCATGCGCGAGGCGCCGAGCCCTCGGCCATCCTCGAGGAGTGCCGCAAGTTGATGTCCGAGGGAACAAGGTTCATTCACGTGGGTGGCGGCGGGTCACCCAGATTGACGCTGCGCCCGCCGGCCCCCGGTGTTTATTGACGCTATCGCACCGCGTTGAACAAGTCTAGTGAAGCGCGTAGAAGTGGTAATGCATGCTCCAGCGGAACTCCTGGCCGGGCTCGACTCGGACGTGAATGAACGGCTCCGGTGCGGCCACGCTTTCAACGCTCCAATAGGCGAACCGCTCCAATGGCCGATCTCCGTTAATTCGGACACCGGCTCCCGTAGCCCGGTTCTCCACTGTGATGTCATAGTCTTTCGCTGAATTGCCGAAGCCGGTGATCCCAGTCGCGGCGCGCTCGTTCCCCGCTAACGTTTTTATGTAGCGAATCTCATGCCCGCTCACTTCCGCCAAACCCGCCATCGATCGAGCGGCCTTGATATCGAACGGAAACAACACATGCAGAGGCGGACCCGGCGGCTGATGGTCAATAGCCAGAAAGTTGTGATCGTAAACGCTGCTTTCGAGCGCCTTCGATCCCCTATTTTTCAAGACGTGCTGGATGATCATGTCGGGCGCGCCGGCAACCAGGCTCACCGTCTTATGGTATTCGTAGGCGTACCCATCGCTCGCCGAGACAGTTTGCGTAAATTCCACCCGATCTGAGGACTTGCGGACGGTCCAATTCCCCGGATCTGCAATCTCATACGGAAAGTAGTGATCGTACTTTCCGTCCTTGCCGTCAAGCGGTTTGCGCAACGCGCCTACTCCGATCTTTAGAAATGTCTCGCCCGGCTTTGCTTCGTCATATCCCGGAGCGGAGCTACCTGGGCCGGTGAATTCTTCGACCGGGCCTACATTCGCACTAGCCTTTCCGGCCGCATCTAGCGATAGCCATTATGGGTCCTGGCCGTTTCAGTCTGGATCACAGGTTGAGGTCCGGTCGGTTCAGATAAACAGCGGAGTCGTTTTGTGACAATGCGCGGTGTGTCGA
>DATBEF010000212.1:0-17907 GCA_036269625.1 Bryobacteraceae bacterium
GGCGAGAAGCGCTACATCATTGCGCCGGTGGGCCTTGAAGTAGGGCGCACGGTGCAGTCAGGACCGGAAGCGGACATCCTGGTGGGCAACGCGTTGCCACTCAAGAACATCCCGGCCGGCACGGTGGTGCATAACATCGAACTGAAGCCGGGCAAGGGCGGGCAGATGGCACGCTCGGCCGGTGCGCAGGCGCAATTGATTTCGAAAGAAGGCGGCATTGCGCTGCTGAAACTGCCTTCGGGCGAAATACGCAAGGTATTGATCGAATGCATGGCCACAGTGGGCCAGGTGGGTAATGTCGAGCATGAGAACGTATCGCTCGGCAAGGCCGGCCGGAGCAGATGGCTAGGACGGATGCCGCACAACCGGGGCGTGACGATGAACCCGGTCGATCACCCGCATGGCGGCGGCGAGGGCAAGACCTCGGGCGGCCGTCACCCGGTGACTCCCTGGGGCCAGCCGACGCGCGGATTCAAGACCAGAAACAACAAGCGCACCGACCGTTGGATCGTGACGAGAAAGGCGAAAAAGAGGTAAGCGACGATGAGCCGATCCCTGAAAAAAGGTCCGTTCACCGACGACCACCTGAACCGCAAGGTGGCCCTGCTGAACGGCAAGAGTCAAAAAACCGTGGTGAAGACCTGGTCGCGGCGCTCGACGATCGTGCCCGATTTCATCGGGCATACGTTTGCGGTGCACAACGGCAAAAAGTTCATTCCGGTGTACGTGACGGAAAACATGGTGGGTCATAAGCTGGGCGAATTTTCGCCTACCCGCACGTTTAAAGGTCACGTGGCGAAATCCACCGAGAAGGGCGCCAAGTAAATATGGCTAACGATACTGAGAGCCTGGCTCGGGCGGAAGCCCGGTACATTCACGTCTCGGCCCAGAAGGCGCGGTTGGTCATCGACATGATCCGCGGCCGACAAGCGGGCGAGGCAATCAATATTCTGAGCGCCGTAAATAAGCGGATTGCTCCGGCGGTAGAGAAAGTGCTGCGGTCGGCGATCGCCAATGCCGAGAACAAGTCCGAAGACGTGGATGTGGACAAGCTCTTCGTCACCGAGGCGTATGTGAACGAAGGCCCGCGGCAAAAGCGCATTCGTCCCGCGCCCATGGGCCGCGCGTATCGATATCAGCGGCGGACTTCGCACATTGTGGTGAAGGTTGGGGAACGCGAAGTGGCCGAAGCGGGAGAGGAATAGAGAATGGGTCAGAAAGTACATCCCTACGGTTTCCGCTTAGGCGTGACCAAGACCTGGCGCTCGCGGTGGTTTGCCAAGCAGGACTACTCGAAGCTGCTGCATGAAGATCTTGAACTGAAGGAATCTCTGCTCAGCCGGTTGAAAGCCGCCGGTATCAGCTCAATTGAAGTGGATCGGCCCGGCAATAAGCTGCGCATCACGATCCGGACGTCGCGTCCGGGCATTATCATTGGTCGCAAAGGCGCTGAAATTGAGAAGCTGAAGAGCGATCTGGCGCGCAAGACCAAGCGCGAAGTGTTCATCGATATTCAAGAGGTGCACCGGCCGGAGCTGGACGCGCAACTGGTGTCGGAATCGATCGGACTGCAACTCGAAAAGCGCGTGGCATTTCGCCGGGCGATGCGTAAGGCGGTTGATTCGGCGCTGCGCTTTGGTTGCAAGGGAATCAAAGTTCGCGTATCGGGCCGCTTGAATGGGGCTGAGATTGCGCGGAGTGAGTGGTATCTGCAGGGTCAGCTTCCGCTGCACACGCTGCGCGCCGATATCGATTACGGATTTAGCCAGGCCTACACGACCTATGGCGTGATCGGCATTAAGGTTTGGATTTACAAGGGTGAGGTGATCGAGGGATCGAGCCGCGGCCGCACTTCATTGCGGAACGATGGGGAACCGCGACGCCAGCCACGCCGCCGTGACGATCGCGACCGGGGTGGACCCGGTGGTGGGGACCGTGAGCGCCGTCCGATGCAGCAGCCGACACCGGAAGTGTCGGGTCCGATTGTTCAACCGCCGCCGGCCGATTTGCCGAAGCCCGCGGTTTCCCCGATTATCCCGCCGCTCGCGCCTGTTGCGCCGTCGTGGAAACAGGAGCAGAAAAGGGAACCTGTCGAGCCCGCGTCGGGAACCGGCCCGGAAAAGAAGGAGACGAACGAGTAGGCCTACAGCCTTGACGCGTTCAGGAAAAGACAACCGCTATGTTGATGCCAAAGAAGGTCAAATTCCGCAAACAGCAGCGCGGCCGCATGACGGGCAAAGCCTGGCGCGGTTCGTCGCTCTCGTTTGGCGACTTCGGGTTGAAGGCGATGGAATGCGGCTGGGTCAGCAATCGTCAGATTGAAGCCGCTCGTATTGCGATGACGCGTTTTATCAAGCGCGGAGGCAAAGTGTGGATCCGGGTGTTTCCGGACAAGCCGATTACGAAGAAACCGCCAGAGACTCGTATGGGTAAGGGCAAGGGCGCGCCGGAGGCATGGGTTGTGGTGGTGAAGCCCGGCAAAATGCTGTTTGAAATGGAAGGCGTGACACAGGAAATTGCGGCCGAAGCGATGCGGTTGGCTGCGATGAAACTGTCGGTGCCGACCAAGTTCGTGGTGCGGCCAACGCCTGAAGAGTTAAAGGTCGGATAGGCGAGGGGAATGAACGATGAGAGCCTCTAAAATGCAAGACCTCGACCGGGCCGAATTGGAACGCCAGGCGCAGGACGCCCAGGAACAGTTGTTCCGGTTGCGATTCCAGATGGGCATGGGTCAGTTTGAAGGTTTGAAGAAATACCGGTCGCTGAAGAAAGACCGCGCGCGCATGTTGACCGTGATGCGCGAGAAGAGCCTTCAGCTTGATGAGAAAAGCGTGGAACCGAGCGCGTAGGCGAGCGGGCAAAGAGAACTAATGGCGACCGAACAAGTAAAGAGCGAATCAGTTAAGGCGATCGGGCATAAGAACGAGAAGGTTGGCGAAGTGGTGTCGACCAAAATGGCCAAGACCATCGTGGTCGAGGTCACCCGGCGCGTAGCGCACCCCGTTTATAAGCGAATCGTGACCCAGCGCAAGAAGTTCTATGCGCACGATGAAGAACAGACGGCCAAAATAGGCGATGTGGTGCGGATTGTGGAATGCCGCCCGTTAAGCCGGTTGAAGCGCTGGCAGTTGGGTACTGTGATGCGGCGCGCGGTGCAGGTGGGCGTGGAGCATCCGGCTCTCGAGGGCACGGCGGACACGCGCGAGAAGAAGACGCTGAAGAAGAAGTAGCACGGATTTTTTAGGAGAATTGTCATGATCGGAATGCGAACTATCCTCGAAGTCGCCGATAACAGCGGCGCGCGCAAGTTGCAATGCATCTTGCCCCGCGGCGGCGATAAGGGACTTCGCGCGGGTCTGGGCGACATCATCACCGCGAGCGTGAAGGAAGCAGCGCCTGATTCGAATATCAAGAAGGGCAAGGTCGTGCGCTGCGTGGTAGTGCGCATGCGTAAGGAGACGCGGCGCAAGGATGGGACGTACATCCGGTTCGATTCAAACGCCGCGGTGCTCATTAACGAAGTAGGGGAACCGGTGGGCACCCGCGTGTTCGGGCCGGTGGCTCGCGAGTTGCGCGATAAGCGGTTTATGAAGATTGTGTCGCTCGCGCCGGAGGTGATTTAACCATGTCGAAGATTGCGTATAAACGCCGCCAGGAAAAGGGCGAGCGCAAACCGGTCCATATCAAGCTCAAGAAGGATGACATGGTGAAAGTCATCGCGGGGCGAGATAAGGGTAAGACAGGCAAGATTTTGGAAGTAGACCGCTTTGAGGGCAAGGTGATGGTAGAAGGCGTGATGCTGGTGAAGCGGCACACGCGTCCGAATCCGTCGAAGCAGATCAAGGGTGGTATCGCGGAGAAAGAGATGCCGATCTCTGCTTCGAACGTGATGATTTTGACCGCGGGCGGAATTCCGACGCGAATCAGCTACAAGATGGAGACGCTCGGCGGCGCGACCAGGCGGGTACGGGTTGCGCGCAAGGGCGGGGAATCGCTGGACAGGAAGTAACCAGCTTAGTAATTCAGGCCGTTTGGAATCGGCCAAAGGGAACTTTGAGGAACGATGGCAACGAAAGATAAAGATAAGGGCACGCCGGATAAGGGAGCACAAGCCAAAGGCAGCGAGAAGGCTGCCGGCAAATCCGCGGATAAAGCCAAGCAGCAGCAGGCGCGTAGCTCGAAATCGAGCAGCAGTTCCATGCAGGACGTGCGTCCGGCGGAGGGGCGGCAGTCCGGCGCGAAACATGAAGCGCGTTTGCGGGACCACTACAAGAAAACTGTCGTAACGCAGATGGTCAAGGAGTTCGGATACAAGAACCCGATGGCGGTGCCGAAGATCGAGAAGGTTTCGTTGAACGTGGGTTTGGGCGAGGCGACCGGCAACAGCAAGCTGATGGATGGCGCCGTGAATGAACTGACGGCCATTGCCGGCCAGAAGCCGGTGATTACGAAAGCGAAAAAGTCCATCGCGGCTTTTAAGTTGCGCGAAGGTATGTCGATCGGCTGCATGGTAACACTGCGCGGCGATCGTATGTATGAGTTTCTGGATCGCCTGATGAACGTGGCGCTTCCTCGTGTTCGCGACTTCCGGGGTGTCTCGCCCAAGTCGTTCGACGGGCGCGGAAATTATACGCTCGGGTTGAAGGATCAGTTGATCTTTCCCGAGATTGACTACAACAGGGTGGAGAAGGTGAAGGGCATGAATGTGTCGATCACCACAACCGCGAGATCGGACGCCGAAGGGCTGGCATTGCTCCGTTTCATGGGCATGCCGTTTCGGCAATAAGGAAATATGGCCACAACCGCAAAGATCGCTAAGGAACAAAAGAAGCCGAAGTTCACCTGCCGGCTGCGCAACCGCTGCAAGAGCTGCGGGCGTCCGCGCGGCTTTCTCCGCAAATTCTCACTATGCCGGATCTGTTTCCGCAAGCTGGCCTTGGCCGGTGAGATTCCAGGCGTGACGAAAGCAAGCTGGTAGAGACGTTTGACTTATTTGAACCGCGCACAACGGCCACCGAACGGCCTGTGCGCTGAGAGTCGTAAGCACGGAATGAAAGGTGCTGAGTAAGGAAGAGAAACGATGACAGCAGACCCCATTGCCGATATGCTCACCCGGGTGCGCAATGCGCTGATCGCGCGGCACGCCAAGGTAGACGTTCCGTCTTCGATGTTGAAGCTGGAGATTGCCCGGATTCTTAAGGAAGAGGGTTACATTCTCAATCACAAGCTGACCGAAGAAGGATCGAAGAGGTTTATCCGCCTGTATTTGAAGTACACGCCCGCGAACCTGCCGGTGATCTCCCGAATTGAGCGCGTGTCGCGCCCGGGATGCCGCGTTTATGTGGGCCACAAAGAAATCAAGCGCATTCTGGGCGGCTTGGGCATCAACATCCTCACGACTCCTAAGGGCGTGATGACGGGAGCGGCCGCGCGCAAAGAAGGGGTCGGCGGGGAAGTTCTCTGCCAGATCTGGTAGGTATCGTATGTCACGAGTAGGTAAGAAACCGATTCCTTTGCCGCAGGGCGTAAAGATCAACGTTGGCGAGCGGCTCGAAGTGCAGGGGCCGAAGGGCAAGCTGACGGTGCCCATCCCGCCGGGCATACGCATAGAGCAGAAGAATCAGCACGTCGAAGTCGTCCGCGAATCGGATAAGCTGGCGGCGCTGCATGGCCTGACGCGGGCGCTCGCCGCCAATGCGATTACGGGCGTTTCGACCGGGTGGACGCGGGAGCTTGATATCGTCGGGACCGGTTATCGCGCCGATGTGAAGGGCAAAATCGCCACATTTACGCTGGGTTATTCGCATCCGCTGGAGATGCTGCTGCCTGATGGTGTCGATCTCAAGATAGACAAACAGACCCACTTGGTCGTGAGCGGTTACGACCGCCAGGTGGTGGGCGAAGTCGCATCGCAGATTCGCGCTCTCCGTCCGCCGGATCCCTATAAGAACAAGGGTGTTCGTTATACGGGAGAACAGCTGCGCAAGAAGGCCGGTAAGACCGGCGCGGGAGGAAAGTAAGATGGCTCGCGATTCGAGAGCGGACATTCGCACGCGCGTGCACAAGCGGATTCGCCGCCGGGTGGCGGGCAGCGAAGAGCGGCCACGGCTTGCGATCTTCCGCAGTGTCAATCATATTTATGCCCAGGTCATCGACGACCAGAAGGGCCATACGCTCGCTTCTGCTGGGTCGACGGAAAAGGATCTGCGGGGCAAGGGCGGAAATGTGGAAGGCGCCAAGGTGATCGGCCAGAAGGTGGCCGAGCGCGCTAAGGAAAAGGGTGTCACGAAGGTTGTATTTGACCGGGGCGGCTACTTGTACCATGGCCGCGTGAAGGCCCTTGCGGATGCGGCTCGCGCCGCCGGACTGGAGTTTTGATCGATGGCATTTAACGTACCAGCCAAGCGTCTGGATGCGCAGAACCTGAACCTGAAGGAACAGGTGGTCAGTATCAACCGCGTGACCAAAGTGGTCAAGGGCGGTAAGAATATGAGCTTTTCGGCGCTTGTTGTCGTGGGCGATCCGGGAGCGAGAGTAGTCGGTTTCGGCACGGGGAAAGCTAAGGAAGTGCCCTCGGCGATCAAGAAAGGCATTGAAGCGGCGAAGAAGAATCTGCGCAAGATCAACGTTCTCGAGACCACCATTCTGCATCCCGTGCTCGGACGGTTCGGCAGCGGCCTGGTGTTGTTGAAGCCAGCTCCGGAAGGTACCGGCGTCATTGCGGGTGGTCCGGTCCGTGCGGTCATACAAGCGGTGGGCATTCCCAATGTTCTGACCAAATCGATCGGTTCGCACAATGCCCATAACGTGGTGAAAGCGACGATTGCCGCGCTCGAGCAGCTTTGCGACAAGCACGCGATTGCCGACATGCGCGGATTGCCGGTGGACAAACTGTAGGAACGCATGGCTGAAGGAACAATCAAGATCAAGCTGGTGCGGAGCCCGATCTGCACGCCCCAGAAGCACAAGAACATCGTGAAGTCGCTGGGACTTCATAAGATCAACCGCGTGGTAGTGCGGCCCGATACACCGGGATTCCGCGGCATGGTAGCAAAGGTGCCGCATTTGCTCGAAATCGTAAAGGAATAACCGGGCGCGAGGACATCCGATGAATTTAAGCAATTTACACCCGCCTGCGGGTCAAAAACAAAAGAAACAGCGCATCGGTCAGGGCATGGGCTCCGGCCGCGGAAAATACTCCGGCCGAGGAGCCAAGGGCGCGAAGTCTATCTCGGGCTACAGCAAGATGCGCGGCTTTGAAGGCGGCCAGATGCCGCTGCATCGCCGTTTGCCGAAGCGTGGCTTCACCAATATCTTCCGCAAAGAGTACGCGATTGTGAACGTGGGGACGCTTGAGAAGTTAGAAGGCGACAACTTCACGCCCGAGGCTTTGTTGGCCGCCGGCGTAGTGAAAAAGCTGAATGCTGGCTTGAAGATTCTGGGAAATGGCGAGTTGACTCGCAAAATTGCCATCCAGGCTCATGTATACTCAAAGTCCGCACTTGACAAAATTCAGAAGGCCGGTGGGACGGCTGAGATCATCGCCAAACCTGCACCTGCTGACACCACAAAGACGAAATAAAACGATTGCTCCCACGCGGGCCACGGACGTTCCATGAATAAGTTTTTTGAAGCCCTAGCCAACATTTTCCGGATTCCGGACCTGCGCAAGCGGGTCCTGTTCACGCTCGGCCTGCTAGCCGTGTACCGGATTGGCGCGTTTATCCCGACACCGGGGATCGACACCAATAAATTCGCCGCGTTTTTCGATCGAAACGCCGGCGGCTTCCTCGGCTATTTCAATCTGTTTAGCGGCGGCATGTTGCGCCGCATGACGATTTTCGCGTTGGGAATTACGCCGTATATCACCGCGTCGATCATTTTGCAGTTGTTGACGGTCGTAGTGCCGACGCTCGATAAGCTCCAGAAAGAAGGCGAGCTGGGGCGGCGCAAGATCACGCAGTGGACTCGTTATCTGACAGTTGGTCTGGCAATTGTGCAATCGATTGGTATTGCTTTTGCGCTGCAGAACTCGGACGGCAATTTCGTTGTCAATCCGGGTTTTGGCTTCATCTTCATGACCACGCTGACGTTTACGACCGGAACGGCCTTCATCATGTGGCTTGGGGAGCAGATCACGGACCGCGGAATCGGCAATGGCATGTCGCTGATCATTTTCGTCGGCATCGTGGTTGGGCTGGTACCCGCGATTCAGAGCATCTACACGAATACCTTCGTCACGCACCAATGGAACCCAGTGCAGATGCTTATAATTCTCGCGGCGATGGTGGCGGTTGTTGCGTTTATCGTACTGGTGGAACGGGGCGAGCGCCGGATTCCGGTGCAATACGCCAAACGCGTCGTGGGACGCCGGATGATGGGCGGCCAATCGACGCACCTGCCGCTGAAGGTGAATGCCGGTGGCGTAATCCCGATCATTTTCGCCTCGTCGCTGTTGGCATTGCCCGCGACGCTCCAGCAATGGTCTTTCGCGAAAACCAGCCCGTGGCTGAGCGGCATGCTGGGGGCGCTCGGCGGTTCGCAGCCGCTATATTATGTGGCGTTTGTGGTCCTGATCGTGTTCTTCTGCTTCTTCTATGTGTCGATCATTTTCAATCCGAATGAAGCAGCGGACAACATGCGCAAGTACGGCGGATTCATTCCGGGCATCCGGCCGGGAAAGAATACGGCCGAATACATGGACAAGATTCTTTCAAAGATCACGGTGGTAGGCGGCCTTTACCTGTCTATTTTGTCGATCATCCCGCAAATCATGATCTCGGGAATCAAGCTGCAGCACCTGCCATTTGTCGGCAACTTCATCGACGCGCACTTCCCCCGGCCGCTGTTGGACGGCTTAGGCGTTAACTTCTATTTCGGCGGAACCTCACTGCTGATTGTGGTCGGTGTCGCTATGGATACCGTCAATCAGATCGAAGCGCAACTGATCATGCGTCACTACGAGGGCTTCACTCCGAGAGCGGGACGCATCCGGGGCCGGCGCAGCAGCACGAGTTAACCATTTGACAAAGGAATCGATAGCCTCGCCCCGCGTGGTCCAAGAAGACGCCCGGACAGAGAGGGTGGCGAAGGGCAATGCTCCGGCGGTGATCCTGTTTGGATCTCCGGGTTCGGGCAAAGGAACCCAGGCCAAGCTACTGAAAAATGCGCTTGGCATCCCACATATCTCGACCGGCGACATGCTTCGAAACCATATTGAAGCCGGGGATGAGATTGGAAGGCAAATCCGCCAGCTGATGAAATCGGGAAAGCTGGTTTCGGACGACTTGGTAAACCGGTTAGTGGAAATCCGGTTGGCCCAGCCGGATTGCAGGTCCGGAGTAATTCTGGATGGATATCCGCGTACGCTGAACCAAGCCAAGGTATCGCTGCGCCTGCTGGAAGGTCGAAATTTTAGGCCGGCCGTGGTACACTTGGTGGTTGACTACGAACGTATCGTAGCTCGCCTGAGTGGCCGTCGGCAGTGTCCCGTTTGCGGAACCCTCTACAGTCTCACGACCAATCCTCCCAAAGTTGCGGGAATTTGCGACTTGGATGGAGCCACACTGGTGACGCGCGAAGATGACCGCGAATCGGTAATCCGCGAGCGGTTGAACCAATATGATTTGCAGACACGGCCTTTGCTTGAGTATTTCCGGCAAACGGGCGTGCCGGTGTTTGAAATAGAAGGAGCGGGAGCGACGCCCGAGCAGATCATGCAGAAGGTGCTGGAGTCGCTTTCGTCGATTGGGTTGATGGCTGCCGCCGAGCTGGCGGCGGAACCGGTGCCGGGTACGTAAGTAAGGCCATGATTGTCCGCAGGAGTCCGGTTGAGCTTGAGAAGATGCGCCGCAGCGGTCTGCTGGTATACCGGATTCTTCAGGATCTGAAGGCGTTGGTCGTCGAAGGGATTACGACGCAGGACTTGGAAGTGGCGACGGCAAAGATGATCGGCGATGCGGGTGCAACACCGGCCTTCAAGGGCTACTTTTCGCAGGCGTCCGGCACCAGGTATCCGTATGTGCTGTGCGCGTCGGTGAATGAAGAGGTCGTCCACGGGATGCCTTCGGTGAAGCGTAAGCTGAAATCCGGTGATATTGTCTCGCTTGACACGGGCGTAAAGCTGGACGGGTATTATGGCGATTCAGCGTTGACGGTCGCGATTGGTGAAGTGAACGATTCGGTGAAGCGTCTGCTGAAGGTGACCGAAGAGAGCCTGGAACTGGCGATCGATCGGGTGCGGGCCGGTAACCGGTTGTTTGACGTTTGTGGGACAGTCGAGAAATATGTTGTCTCGAACGGGTTTTCGGTAGTTCGCGAGTTTGTGGGCCACGGAATTGGGACGTCGCTCCATGAGGAACCGCAGATTCCGAACTATATTGACCGGAAGAACGAGAACCCGCGGCTGAAGCCGGGCATGGTCCTGGCGATTGAGCCAATGGTGAATGCGGGGAAGCCGGACACAAAGGTTCTGTCGGATAAGTGGACGGCGGTGGCGAAAGATGGGTCGTATTCGGCTCATTTTGAGCACATGGTGGCGGTGACGGAGAACGGCCCTTGGGTGCTGTCCCGGCCGTAATGGGATTTATGGGAGCGGCCTCTGAGCGAACAGCTGAGGCGATTGTGATGGAACTGCTTCCAAGCGCGCTTGTGCGGGTAAGGCTTGATGGCGAACACCAGTTGATCGCTCATATGCCGAGCACCCGTCAGGCGAATTTTGTGCGTTTACGGGTGGGCGACCGGGTGCGCGTGGCGCTTTCGGAAACCGACCGGACCAGAGGCAGAGTCCTGGAGCTATTGAGTAAGAGTTAAGAAGGCGGTTATGAAGGTTCGAGCATCGGTTAAGAAACTGTGTGACAAGTGCAAGGTGATTCACCGGCACGGCGTGGTGCGGGTAATCTGCACGAACCCCAAGCATAAGCAGCGGCAGGGTTAGAGGGTACTTTTATATGGCGCGTATTGCAGGCGTTGATTTACCAGCGAAAAAGAGGGCGGCCATCGGGCTGACCTATATTTACGGCATTGGGCGGACTCGCGCTTTGTCGCTTCTCTATCGTGCGCAGGTCGACCCCGAGAAGAAGGTCGGGGATCTGAGCGAAGAGGAAGTGAACCATCTCCGCAACCTGATCGAATCCGAAGGGGCCGTCGAAGGAGATCTCCGCAAGGAAGTCTCCATGAACATCAAGCGGCTGATGGAAATGGGTTCCTATCGCGGCCTTCGTCATCGCCGCGGCCTGCCGGCGCGTGGCCAGCGGACCCACACCAACGCCCGCACGCGCAAAGGTCCCCGTAAGGGCACCGTTGCCAATAAGAAAAAGGCTTCGGCCAAGACGTAATCATCGGGGATTAACAGACACATGGCAAAGGCTCCGGCTAAGACCACTAAGAAAAAGGCCTTCAAGAAGAAGGAAAAGAAGAACGTTCCTTACGGGACGGTCCACATTCAGGCTTCGTTTAACAACACGATCGTCACGTTTACCGACCCGCTGGGGAACGTGCTGGCATGGTCCAGTTCCGGATCGCTTGGGTTTAGGGGTTCTCGAAAAGGAACTCCATTCGCAGCCCAGCAGGCTTCGTTAACGGCGGCGAACCGGGCGAAGGAATCGGGCCTTCGGACAGTGGAAGTCCGCGTCAGCGGTCCTGGATCGGGCCGCGAGTCGGCCGTGCGCGCGCTATCGACTGCGGGAATTGATGTACGGGCTATCAAAGACGTGACGCCCATTCCGCACAACGGCTGCCGGCCGCCGAAAAAGCGCCGCGTCTGATTGCAGGGAATTTAGTTTTGAACAAAAGCGGGAGGAAGGCTCCGAACGAGTCGTAAACCGCACCGAACAGAAAATGGGAGGTCTATTTGGCACGTTATAGTGGCCCCGTGTGCCGGCTCTGCCGCCGCGAGGGTATGAAATTGTTTTTGAAGGGCGAGCGCTGCCACACAGAGAAGTGCGCGATTGAAAAGCGCAACTTCGCCCCTGGCCAGCATGGAAAAGACAAGAAGCCCAAGCTAGTGGGTTACGGTCTGCAACTTCGCGAGAAGCAGAAAGCGCGCCGTTACTACCAGGTGCTCGAAGGGCAGTTCCGGAATCTTTATGAGAAGGCGGTGAATCAGAAAGGTATCACCGGCGAACTCATGCTCTCCATGCTCGAGCGCCGTCTGGACAATCTGGTCTACCGTATGGGGATTGCTACCAGCCGCGCCCAGGGACGCCAGGTGGTTCGCCATGGCCATATCACCGTCAATGGCAAGAAGGTCAACATTCCGTCTTACACGGTTAAGGTTGGCGATGTCGTTGAAGTCCGCGAAAGCAGCAAGAACAATACGTCCATTTTGGGTGCCCGCGATGCTACCGCCCATGCTCCGAGCCCAGCGTGGCTTGAAGTGGACCGGGATGCTCTCAGAGGGCGTGTGATTCAGAACCCAAAGCGTGATGAACTGGTCCAAATCCAACTAAACGAGCAACTTATCGTCGAATTGTATTCGAAATAATGGAGCAATGGATCCAGAACTGAAAGAGTGGCTGCAAATCCTGACCCCGGGGTTAATTCCAACTCTGGCGGTGCTGATTGCGATGCTGCAGAATAAGGTCGGTCTAGATGCGGTAAACAAACGCATTGACGACTTGAGGGATCACGTGAACAGGCGCTTTGATGCAGTGGATAAGCGCTTCGATGGAAGTGAAGCGATTTGGCGCGCGGAACTCAGGCGCGTTGAGGAAGTCCTCGACGCCCGGCTGAAGCACCTGCCCGGTTGAGAACCAAAAGAGAAGTCGCGCTAACAAAATAGGCAAACAAGACAAGGATTACGAGATATGTTTAAAGGATTCCAGAAGCCAAAACGTTTAGCCGCCAATACCGAGACGCTGACCGAGCGCTTCGGCCAGTTCGCCGCTCAGCCGTTTGAGCGCGGGTTCGGATCGACGATCGGCACCGGCCTTCGCCGAGTGTTGCTGAGTTCAATTGAGGGCGCCGCTATTACCGGCGTGCGTATCGAGGGTGTTTCGCACGAATTTAGTCCAATTCCGGGCGTGGTTGAAGACGCGACGGACATCATCCTGAACCTCAAGCAGGTTCCGTTCAAGATGATGGGCGAAGGGATGCGCATTGCGCGCTTGCAGGTGGAAGCGGCGGGCGAAGTAATGAGCAGCCAGATCGAAACTGATTCTGACGTTGAGGTGCTGGACCGCAATCTGCACATCGCCACCGTGGGCGAAGGTGGCAAGCTCAGCATCGAGATGCGGATCAAGAGCGGCCGCGGCTACGTTTCAGCTGATCGCAACTACGATGAAGACCTGCCGATCGGGTATATTCCGATTGACTCGGTCCATTCGCCGGTGCGGAAGGTCAACTACACCGTGGAAGCGGCGCGCCTGGGACAGAATACGGACTACGACAAATTGACTGTCGAGGTTTGGACGAACGGCGCGATTTCTCCGCAGGACGCGATTGGACAGGCCGCCAAACTGCTCAAGGACCACATGACGATCTTCATCAACTTTGAGGAGACGCCGGAACTGGCCGAGGAGCCGGCCGAGCGTGCGCTCAACCAGATGAACGAGGTCCTGAACCGCTCTGTCGAGGAATTGGAACTTAGCGTTCGATCGTATAATTGCCTGAAGAACGCGAATATTCAGACCATCGGCGACCTGGTTCAGAAAACTGAATCGGAGATGCTCCGCACCAAGAATTTCGGCCGCAAGTCGCTGAACGAGATCAAGGAGATCCTGTCGGGTCTGGGTCTCTCGTTCGGGATGAAGTTCGATGCGCAGGGCCGGCTAGTCGGCGGACCAGCGCCGTCGGCTTCGCCTTCCGAGTACGGTGCCGAAGACAATTACTCGCAAGTAGAGGAATAGAGATGAGACATCGTAAGGCCGGAGTCAAACTCAAGCGGGACGTCAGCGCCCGCCGCGCTCTGTTACGCGGTCTCGTCACGAATGTGATCGAAGAGGAACGGATCACGACGACCGTTCCAAAGGCGAAGGCTGCCAGGCCGCTCGTAGAGAAGATGATCACGCTGGCTAAGGAAGACAATCGCCACCGCCGGGAACTCGCGGCGCGGTTTCTGATGACCAAGGCGGCGGTTGAAAAGCTATTCGACAAGCTGGGCCCACGGTTCAACCAGCGCAATGGTGGTTATACGCGCATTGTGAAGCTCGGCTGGCGCAAGGGCGACGGCGCCGAGACGGCAAAGCTGGAGCTGGTGGGATCGGAACTCGTGAAACGCGCTTCCGAGCGTGCAGCGCGGCGGGAAGAACGGTTGAAACAGATTCGCGAAACCGGCGGCGAAGAGAAATAAAAGAAAGCGAATTAGAGAACACGGCCAAGATGGTTTTCGGACCCTCCTGGCCGTTTTTGTTGGGATCAGCAGATCGTCAATTGAAGCAGATCCCCGAAACGGGCGGCTGTCTCAATGCTCGATTCGCTTTCTGACTCGCTGCTCGGTAGCGCGCAAAATGTTTTGAATATCCGCGAACGTTGTCGAGGGATCGTTGTTGTAGCCCATCAGCCAATGGTTATAGTTAGGGTGGTGCGGAGCGACATCGTCGAGCGCCGAACGCGCATCTTCCATCACAGTACCCTGGTGATGGAAAGCGCCAGTAACTTCCAGAGTCGCCTTTTCCAGCGCGCAGTACAGGCTAATGCTCTTCGCGTTGGGTGGGCACTGCCGGTTGTCCGCGCGGTTCCACACGGCTTCCGAGGTCAAAAGCTTGCGAGCATACTGGACTACTCGAAGATCGTTGGCGGCTATTTGGCTGGCCGATTCGGTGTTCCGCTTCGGCGGCGCATAGACATCGATTACTTCCGCCTTGCCAGAGGATAGGCGAAATTCCCAGACAACCTGCCCGGACGCCGCCACAACGTTGTTCTTGTTATCGAAGAAAGGCATATAGCGCGCGTCCTTGAGTGCTTCGACAACGGCGTCTGCCATGTCGGTGTCTGGGGTTTCGAGCACCTTACTCGATTCCACGCGTGCGAGGGGGCTCGTCTTTGAACGTGGGACAACCGTCACCTCGATCACGACACGCCCGGCGTGATTCGCATGTACGGAGGCAGCGGGATAGATTGGCGTGGGGTAGACGCTGGCGTCTGCGCGAAAATCCGCCTCTCGGATTTTCATGACTGCCGGGCTGCTGGCCCGAAAGGCGGCTAACCGTAGCGGCAGCACCAGCGATATTAAGCAGACCGCTAGAGATTGAATAGCCACTGGCGATTGCTGGGAGCGAACGTTTTTAAGGCTGGGCAAGTCCATTGAATAAATGGTACTACGAAAGACTTCGTATGTAATTCATTGCCGAGCTTAAGATAACGTGCCGGAAGCAAGTGAGCGGATCGCAGATGCCATTGCCATGTGAGAAAGCTCTGGTCTGGTAGTGTACACGCTCAGGGCAGTATCAATTCGCCGGGGTGCTCCAGTACCCGGACCGTGTATGAACAGAAAGCTTCGGGTCGCTCTTCACCTTAACGACAATGGTGTGGAACTCAGGTGTTGCGTCGGCGCCCGGTGTAAAGCTGATCAGGTACTGATGATGAACTTCCTTCCCAACGCGGACCATGTCTCCCTCCAGCGCGTGCAGCGTATTAAACGAGAGATGACGGCCACCGGTGCTATCGGCAAGCGCTTGGCCAATATTGCGTTTGGCCAGGTGAGCCAATTCCGGCACGATCAACATAATCCCGCCATCGTCTGATGGCGCGAGTTCGTCCGCTTTAGTCGTGAACGGAGTTATATAAGCCGAGTAAGTCAGAGTGTAAATGGTTGCGTTCGCCAGCTGTGCGGCACGCATGACGTCGCTGGACGGCCGCTTACTCCCGCGGTCGCGTGTTTCCCCAATTACTAAGATGAAGCGGCGGTCTTCCGCAGGCCTTTGAGCGAGCATGGTAATGGCCTGTTCGATGCCGTCCAACTGGTGAGCTTCGCGGGCGCTATCCGAAGGTTTCAGTGACTCGAATGCGTCCCGAATTCTGCTCCCGTCCGTCGTGAAGGGCTGAATCAGTTTGACGTCGCTGTCTACGGACAGGACAGCCGTCTCGCTTCCTTCACCCGTAATGTAACCTTCTATCAGACTGCCGACTTTATCGATCTTCAAAAGAGCCGATTGGGAGATTCCGCTGGTTTGGATAACGATGACCAGCGCCATCTTTGTCCGGAAGGTGCCGATAGCATCGACGTGCGCCGGCCGCGGTTGGCCATTATCAAGGACCACAAAATCGTTCGCGTCGATGTTGTCGACCAGTTTGCCGGATTTATCAGAGACGGCGACAGGGAGAATGACGAGGGGCGCCTCGCTGCGAAACTTCGGTGGCGATTGCTCTTGGGCGAGTGCTGGCAGGCCTACGATGAGGCAGAAGAGCACTCGTTTCATCGCCTACGCTGACGCGGCAAAGTGGAATTGCGTTGCCGGGTGACTTAGCAAATATTTGCGCCTTGCGCCTCGGTGTAGAGGGAATAAATAGACTGGCTCGCGGCGATGAAGAGGCGGTTGCGTTTGGTGCCGCCAAAACAGAGATTCGCGGGCACTTCGGGAAGCAGAATCACTCCGATGCGCACGCCATCCGGCGCGAACACGTGGACGCCATCGTAGCCGGGACCTACCCAGCCGCATCCGGCCCAGATATTACCGTCGCGATCGGCGCGGATGCCATCGGCAAGCCCGGCGCCTTTGCCGGCTAATTCAGTCGAGATGAATCGTTTGCTGTTTCGCAGGCTTTTTTCGTCATCGGATACGTCGTAAACGCGGATCTCCTTCGGCGCTTGCGGGTAGTTGGTCGCGCCCGTGTCGCAGATGTAGAGCTTCTTGAAATCCGGTGAGAAGCATAGGCCATTCGGCTTATAGAGTTCGTCGGTGATCTTAACGATCTTGCCTGTCTTCCCGTCGATCCGGTATACAGCTTCCTTGATCTCGAGCGGATGCCGCCCGCCCTCGTACAAGCTGGTCTGACCATAGCCAGGATCGGTGAACCAGATATCGCCGTTCGGATGAACGACGATATCGTTAGGCGCATTCAGTGGCTTGCCTTCAAAACGGTCCGCGAGAACCGTAACTTCGCCGGTCTGCTCATACCGCACCACGCGGCGCGCCTGATGCTCGCAGGACAACTGCCGGGCGTTCCAATCGAAGGTGTTGCCATTGCTGTAAGAGCAGGGATGGCGGAACACCGTGACTTCGCCATTCTCTTCCAGCCACCGCATCTGGCGGTCGTTAGGAATATCGCTCCAGATGAGGTAATTGCCGGCGCCGTTCCAGGCCGGCCCTTCTGCCCAGCGCATGCCGGTTGCGACACGCTGAATATTGGCGCTGTTGATGCTGTACTTTTTGAAGCGGCTGTCGAGAGCGATGACGTCGGGATCAGGGTAGCGGATGGGCTCTTTACCGGACCAGTCTCGCGCGGTTTGGCCGCTCCCTTTGGAGATGGCCAGTGCGCCCGCGCCTGCTGCTAATGTGCTCAGCCACCGGCGGCGGCTGAAGTTACTGTCACTCATATGCACGCGCCAGTATACATCCAAGCGGAAAAGGGGAGTTGGGCCCGGAGGTAACGGACCGAAAAATCAGATGGAGATTGTGCAAAGTCTTAATGCGATAATGACCCCAATCGACCTCGGTAATCGCTTTTGTTTTACGAAATGCCGAAGAGCATGGTTGGCGATGTGTGTCCTGTCTCAACCGCGCTCCGATGCGATAGTTTTTCAGCTTCGGAAATAAGGAAATCGTGATCACACCAACACCTCGCAGCTCCGTCCGGTTTGTCCTGATCGAGGACAATCTCGGCGATGTCATGCTTTTCCGGTATGCCCTCGATGCTATTGGGGAACCGTACGACTTACAGGTGCTGCAAGATGGCGCGGAGGCGCTGGCCTATATCCATAAGCATTGGACACGTCCGCCCAGTGAGGAGCCGTGTTTGATCATCCTG